>JAAOZX010000243.1 GCA_012274225.1 Comamonadaceae bacterium
CCGCCGGCGCCACCGCTGGGCGAGGCTGTCGAAGCCCAGGTAGATCACCGGGGTGGTGAACAGCGTGAGCAACTGGCTGACGACGAGGCCGCCGAAGATCGCCAGGCCCAGCGGGCGGCGCAGCTCGGCGCCCTCGCCCCAGCCGAGCATCAGCGGCACGGCGGCGAACAGCGCGGCCAGGGTGGTCATCAGGATCGGGCGGAAGCGCAGCAGCGCAGCCTGGTGGATCGCCTCGCGCGCCGACTTGCCTTCCACGCGCTCGGCCTCGATGGCGAAGTCGATCATCATGATCGCGTTCTTCTTGACGATGCCGATCAAGAGGATGATGCCGATGATGCCGACCACGCCCAGCCCCTGGCCGGTGATCAGCAGCGCCAGCAGGGCGCCGACGCCGGCCGACGGCAGCGTGGAAAGAATCGTCAGCGGATGGATGTAGCTCTCGTACAGCACGCCGAGCACGATGTACACGCACACCACCGCGGCCAGGATCAGCCAGAGCTGGTTGGTGAGCGACGCTTCGTAAGCGCCCGAGGCGCCCAGGAAGGTCATGGTCACGCCCGGCGGGAGCTTGATCTCGTCGGCGGCCTCGCGGATCGCGTCCACCGCCGAGCCCAGCGACGTGCCCGGCGCAGTGTCGAAGCCGACGGTGGTGGCCGGATACTGCGCCACGTGGGTGATCTGGAGCGGCGCGCGGCGCTCGATGATGTTGGCGACCGACGACAGCGGGACGGCGTCGCCCGAGGCCGTGCGCAATTGCACCATGCCCAGCGTGGCGGGCGTGACATCGGAATCGGGCCGCGCCTCGAGGATCACCCGGTACTGGTTGGTCTCGGTGAAGATGGTGGAGACGATGCGCTGGCCGAATCCGCTGTAGAGCGCGTCGTCGATGTTGGCCGCCGAGATGTTCAGGCGCGCCGCGGTATCGCGGTCGATGTCGACGTACACGGCCGCGCTGGAGGCGTCGGCATCGGTCACCGCGTTGCGCACCTGCTTGACGGTCTGCAGCTTCTGCACCAGCCGCACGGCCGAGTCGGCCACCGTGGCACTGTCGGCGGCTTCGATCGAGAAGCGGTATTGCGTCGGACCGCTCTCGGCGTCGATGGTCAGGTCCTGGGTCGGCTGCAGGTACAGGGTGATACCGGCAACCTGCTGGGCGCGCTGGCGCAGGCGGTCCATGACGGCCTGCTGGTCGTCGTGGCCCTTCTTCAGGTTGATCAGCATGCGGCCGGTGTGCAGCATGGCGTTGTTGGTGGCATCGACGCCGACGAAGCTGCTCAACGTTTCGACGTCCGGGTCCTGCATGATCCGCCGCGCCACCTCCTGTTGCTGCTGCGCCATCAGCGGATACGACACCGATTGCACCGCCTCCACCCGGGCCTGCAACTGGCCGGTGTCCTGGGTCGGGAAGAGGCCCTTGGGAATCCAGATGTACAGCAGCGCCGTGACCACCAGCGTGGCCAGCGCCACCAGCAGGGTGGCCCGCTGGCGCTCCAGCACCCACTGCAGCGCCAGGTCGTAGCGCGCGATCACCCGGTCGAAGCCGCGCTGCATCTTGCCGCCCCAGCCGGTCTCTCCGCCGGGGTGCGCGGTGAGCCAGCGCGCCGACATCATGGGCACCAGGGTCAGCGACACCACCGCCGAGATCAGGATGGTGATCGCCAGCGTCACCGCGAATTCGCGAAACAGCCGCCCGACCACATCGCCCATGAACAGCAGCGGGATCAGCACCGCGATCAGTGAAACCGTCAGCGAAATGATGGTGAAGCCGATCTCGGTGGCGCCGCGCATTGCCGCTTCCATCGGCGGCTCGCCGTCCTCGATGTGCCGGCTGATGTTCTCGATCATGACGATCGCGTCGTCGACGACGAAGCCGGTGGCGATGGTCATCGACATCAGGCTGAGATTGTTCAGGCTGTAGCCCAGCAGGTACATGGCCCCGCAGGTGCCGATCAGGGAAATGGGTACCGACAGGCTGGCGATCAGCGTCGCGCGCGGGCTGTGCAGGAAGGCGAAGATCACCAGCACCACCAGCAGCACCGCCAGCACCAGCTCGATCTGCACCTGCTCGACCGAGGCACGGATGCCGGTGGTGCGGTCGCTCAGTACTTCCATGTGCACCGCCGCCGGCAAGCCCGCGGCGAGCTCGGGCAGGCGCGCCTTGATGGCGTCGACGGTGGCGATCACGTTGGCCCCGGGTTGCCGCTGCACGTCCAGGATGATGGCCGGCCTGAGCCGGCCGCCGGTCATGGCCCAGGCGCCGAGCTTGACGTTCTCCGCGCTTTGCACCACCTGGGCCACGTCGGCCAGGCGCACCGGCGCGCCATTGCGGAACGCCACCACCACCTTGCCGTAATCGGCGACCGAGAACAGCTGGTCGTTGGAGTTGATGGTGTAGGCCCGCGTCGGCCCGTCGATGCTGCCCTTGGCGCTGTTGGCGTTGGCCGCGGTGATCGCCGTGCGGATGCTGTCCAGCCCGAGCCCGTACGAAGCCAGGGCCCGGATGTCGGCCTGGATCCGCACCGCCGGCCGCTGGCCCCCCGACAAGGTGACCAGGCCCACGCCGGTGACCTGGCTGATCTTCAGCGCGAGCCGGGTGTTGACGATGTTCTGCACCTCGGTCAGCGGCAGGGTGTCGGACGTCACGGCCAGCGTCAGCACCGGCGCATCGGCCGGGTTGACCTTGGCATAGACCGGCGGCGCCGGCAGGTCGGCGGGCAACAGCGAAGCACCGGCGTTGATGGCGGCCTGCACCTGCTGCTCGGCCACGTCGAGCGCCAGGCCCAGGTTGAACTGCAAGGTGACGATGGAAACGCCGGCGGCGCTGGTCGAACTCATGCGCGAGAGACCGGGCATCTGCCCGAACTGGCGCTCCATCGGCGCGGTGACGGTCTGCGCCATCACTTCCGGGCTGCCGCCGGGATACAGCGTCTGCACCTGGATGGTCGGGTAGTCGACCTGCGGCAGCGCCGACAGCGGCAGGAACTTGAAGCCCACGATGCCGGCCAGCACGATGGCCACCATCAGCAGCGAGGTGGCGACCGGCCGCAGGATGAAGGGTCGCGATGGGCTCATTGGGCCTCTGCTCGACGTCGCCGCGCGCCGGATGCCGGCCCGGTGGCCGATTGCGCAGTGGCCGCATTCGCCGCCCCGGCCTGGGCACCGGAAGCGCCGGACTCCGGACCGCCGCGCCTGCGTTGGCTGCTCGCCGGCCCGCGCGGGCCGGCGGCGCCGGGCGTGTCGCCGGGCAGCACCACCCGGGAGCCGTCGCGCAGCCGGTCCGCGCCCTCGGTGATCACGCGCTCGCCCACCTGAAGGCCGGTCGCGATCTGGACCTTGTCAACGGTGGCCTGGCCGCGCCGCACCGGCCGCTGCGCCACGGTGCGGTCGTCCTTGAGCACGAACACATACTCGCCGTTGCTGCCCTGGCGCAGCGCCGAGACCGGCACCACCACTGCGTCGCGGATGGTCCGCACGTTGAGCTGCACGTTGACGAACTGGCTGGGAAACAGCGCCTGGCGCGTGTTGTTGAAGCGGGCCTTGGCGCGCACGGTGCCGGTCTGGGTGTCGACCTGGTTGTCGAGCGACGCGAACACGCCGACGTCCAGCACGTCGGTGCGCGTGCGGTCCAGGGCCTTGGCCTCCATGGCGGCGGCGGCGTTGCGCTGCAGCTCGGGCGCCTGATCCTGCGGCACCGCGAATTCGACGTCGATCGGCGACAGCTGGGTGATCACCGCCACGCCGTTGGCGTCGCTGGGGCTCACCACGTTGCCGACGTCCACCGTGCGCAGGCCCACCCGCCCGCCGATGGGCGCGACGACGCGGGTGTAGCCGAGGTTCAGGCGCGCCGTGCCTTCGTTGGCCTTGTCGGCGACGACGGTTCCCTCGAGCTGCTTGACCAGCGCGGCCTGGGTGTCCACGTCCTGGCGCGCGATCGAGTCCTGCTGCAGCAGCGTGCGATAGCGCTCCAGGGTCACGCGCGCGGCCTCCAGCTGCGCCTCGTCGCGCATGCGCTGGCCGATCGCCTGTTGCAATGTCATCTCGAACTGGCGCGGATCGATCAGGGCCAGCAGGTCGCCCTTGCGCACCATCTGCCCTTCCTTGAAACTCAGTTGCTGCAGCACGCCCGAGA
>JAAOZX010000244.1 GCA_012274225.1 Comamonadaceae bacterium
CACTTCCGGCGCGATCGGGGTGGTGGCGTTGTAGTCGAGGTAGATGGGGTGGTTCATGTAGCGAGCCTTGTCGGCATCAGGCCGGTTGCGTTGCGGTCACGCGCTTTGTGTCGCCAGGGTTTCGGTCATGCGCACGGCCGCGATCACACCGGACAGCAGCGTCAGCCCGGCGACCAGCCACACGGCGGCCGCCAGCCCGAACATGTCGGCGGTGATGCCGGCCAGCAACGCGCCCACGGCGTAGCCGAGGTCGCGCCAGAGCCGGTACACGCCCACGGCGGAGGCCCGCCACGACGGGTGCGCGACGTCGCCGATGGCGGCGAGCAGGGTCGGATAGACCATCGCGGTTCCGAGGCCGAGCAGCACCGCCCCGAGTGCGAAGCCGACGACGCCGGCCGCGACCGCCGTGATGGCGATGCCCACCGCCTGGACCCACATGCCCAGCACGATCAGCCACTTGCGGCCGACGCGGTCCGACAGCGCGCCGGTGACGATCTGCGCCATACCCCACACGGCCGGATAGATCGCCGCGAGCATGCCGATCTGCGCCAGGTTCATCCCGGCCGCGGCGAACACCATCGGGAACAGGCCCCAGGCCATGCCGTCGTTCAGGTTGTTGACAAGGCCTGCCTGGCTGACGCTGGAAAGGTTGCGGTCGGTCAACGAGGTGCGGCGGAAGATTTCGCCTTGGTTCGGTCCATGCACCGGCGTCGCCGGATGATGAGCCCGCAACTCGTGGGTGACATGGTGCCGCGTCTCTCGAACCGCGAACACCGACAGCAACAGCCCGGCGGCGACGTAGACGATGCCCAGGGAGAACGGCGCGGGCCGCAGTCCGTAATGCGCCGCGATCCAGCCGGTGGCCAGCGCGCTGCCCGCCACCGCGAAGTATCCGGAGAACTCGTTGAGCCCCATGGCCAGGCCCCGGCGTTTCGGACCCACCAGGTCGATCTTCATGATCACCGTCGTGGACCAGGTCAGGCCCTGGCTCACACCCAGCAGCACGTTGGCAGCCACCACCCAGTGCCAGGCCGGTGCCCACATCAGGACGAACGGCACCGGAATCGCCACCAGCCATCCCGCCACCAGAACGTGCTTGCGCCCGAAGCGGTCGGACAGGCGCCCGGCGACGTAATTGGTCAGCGCCTTCGTGATGCCGAAGACGACGATGAACGACAGGATCGCGGCCCGTGCGGCGATGTGGAATTCCTGCTCGGCGATGGCCGGAAGAATGCTTCGCTCCAGCCCCACCATGGCACCGACGAAGGCATTGACGAGCACCAGCAGCGAGAACTGGCCGAGGTTCTCGCGCAGACCCAGCTGAATCGACGCAGTGGCCATCGATCAGCCTGCCAGGCCGAGGTTGACCCGCACTATGTCTTCCATGCCGGCCGGCGGCGGCGCGATGTCCGCGATCAAATGGGAAACGAAATGCGGCTTGTCCATCGCCAAGCTGGCGTTCCAGCGCTTCTCGAAGCCCAAAGTCGACGACGGCTTGCCGGACAAGCCGACGCCGCACGCGCTGCCGGCCTGGTGGCCAGGAAAGATTTCGAGCTCGGGTGGCAGGGACAGCAGCCTGGAGTGAAGGCTGTCGTGCAACTGGGCCGCCATCTCGCGCTCCCGCCCGGCCAGGTCGGGCCGGCCGACGGCGCCGACGAACAGCGTGTCGCCGGTGATCACGAACCAGGGCTCATCGCCGCGGCGCATGTCGCGCACCAGCAGGCAGACGCTGTCCAGGGTGTGCCCCGGCGTATGCATCACGTCGGCCACGACGTTGCCGACATCCAGCCGCTGGCCGTCCGCGAGCGGTTCGAAGTCCAGGGCGGCACGGCCTTTGTTGCTCTCGTGCAGGCAGTAGGGCGCTGCCACGCGCCGAGCCAGCTCCGGCCCCCCGGAGTAGTGGTCGGCGTGCACGTGCGTGTCGATGACGTATGCGATCGGCGCGCCGGCCTTCTGCGCCTCGGCGATGAACCAGTCCTCGTCACCGGCGACCACGTCCACGGCCACCGCCTTGGCCTTCCCGGCGCAGCCGAAGAAATACGAGAGGGTTGCGTTTGCGGCCGCTCTTTGCCTGAAAAACATCGGTGTCTCCTGGATGCTCTTTATCTTTCGATGGGTAAGCCGCGCGCCCGCCACTCGGCCACCCCATCGGCCAGGTGAAATGCCTGGTAGCCCTTCTTGCGCAGTAGCTCGACGGCGGTCTTGGCCAGGAGGCAGAAGGGGCCGCGGCAATACGCCACTACCGGCACGTCTTTCGGCAGCTCGGCCAGCCTCTTCTTGAGTTCGCCGACCGGCAACGAGAGCGCGTGAGGAAGGTGCGCGGTGGCGAATTCGTCCGCCGGCCGGACGTCCAAGACCAGCACCTCGCCGGACCGGGCTTTCTTGAGGATGGCCGTCCGGTCAAGACCTTCCAGGCCGTCCTTGTGCTCGACCAGCGACGCGAGCGCCATCTGCAGCTCCACGAGGCGCTCCTCGGCCTCGGAACGCAGATTCACCCACAGGTCGGCAACGCCAGGGCCGGCCAGCTGGTACATGACGTACTTGCCTTCCTTGCGCGTCTGAACCAGTTGGGCCAGGCGCAGCTCTCTGAGGTGCGCGCTCGCGAGCTTGACGCTCATTTCGGTTTGCGCGGCCAGCGTTTCGACGCTCTTCTCGCCCTGGCACAGCAACTCGATGAGCTCCAGCCGCTTGGGGCTGGCCAATGCCTTCCCGATGCGGGCGACCTGTTCGTAGAGGTGGTTCTTGACTTGTCTCATGTCATCACTCCAGCAAAGATTGGAACGACCGGTACACGGATGACCGGTGTGTCTGGCGATGGGGCCTCAGGATGGCTTCTTGATGCAGATCAGAAAAGCCATTACCGAGCGTGCCTACACTCTAACATATCTTAGATTGATTGGAACAGGGAAGACGTGCAGACGGGCTCGCTTCTCATCGCCACAGACAGGAAACGACACCATGAACACCCTTTTCATCCTGAACGACGCACCCTATGGATCGGAGCGCAGCTACAACGCGCTGCGCCTGGCCAGGGCGCTATCCAAGTCCGAGGGGCAGGTCGTGCGGGTCTTCCTGATGGGAGACGCAGTCGCCTGTGCCAAGGCGGGGCAGAAGGTCCCGGAGGGTTACTACAACGCCGGCGACATGGTCCGCATGGCGGGCGGCGAGGTCGGTCTCTGCGGCACTTGCATGGACGCCCGCGGCCTGCGCGATGAGGACATGGTCGAGGGCGCACGGCGCAGCACGCTGAAGGGCCTGGCCGAGTGGACGGCGCAGGCGGACAAGGTGCTGGTCTTCTGAGCCGGCGTTATCCGGAGGGTGACGCAGTTGCCTGCACGGCATCCCGCGGTCCGTGGAGCGCCAGCCCGGGCAAGATCGGCTGCAACCGGTGCGGCCGCCTGCGCTACAGCGACAGGAGCGCGAAGACCAGCAGCAGGTTCGCAGCGAAGAAGATCGCGAAGTACAGCGCCAGTATCAGCGACCCACGGACCAGTGTTTCGGTCCACGTGCCACCATAGACGCGTTTCAGGGCGATGGTGAAATAGGCGATCACCCAAAGAGACAGCAGGTTGGCCAGGACAGTGGGCAGCTTCGCCTCAAACAGCAGGGCGAAGAGCAGGAAGGTCTGGCAGTGCAAGCCAAAGGCCAGATGTTCGACGTAATGTCGTCGTCGACTGCGGTAGAAGATCCCCAGCGTCAGTGCGAAGGCCGGCACCAGAAACAGCACGAAGTAGGACACATACGGAGCCCGTCGTACCCGCAGGAAGGTGAATCGCTCGTCGGGTGGCATGGCCCCGAAGCGGCGGACAGCCGGAGTATCGAAGTGATCGAGGATGATCTGCACCGGCCCCGGTCGCATACCCTGCTCGACGCCTTCGCCGACGGGCCGTCGTGTGCTCCGCAGGATATGAATGCCATGGTCTGCGTAAATCCGCAGGCCAAGGTTCAGCCCGAAGAACTGCACGGTCGCGAATACGACCACGCTGGCCATCAGATAAAGCTGGAACGGCCGCAGGTAGCGCGCCCGTCGGCCTGCCATGTACTCGAGCGTCAGCGCACCCGGTGCGAAGAAGAGCTTGGCCAGGGTTTGCCAAAGCGGCCCTTCCCGCGACAGGTAGGGGGCGATCAGTCCCCGCAGGAAACCGGCAAGGTCTTGCGGCTCACTGGCCGTTTCCTGACCGCACTGCGGGCAGAAGTTGCCCGGCGCGGGCGTGCCACAGTTCAGGCAAAGACTGTCGCGATCGGGTGAGGTCGCGTGAGCTTCCATGGAATCGGGCTGCCGCGACGTCATCAAGAGTTCCGCACCGATAGACGAGCTAGGCGTCAGCGAGTGACTGTGGCCTTTTGAATCAACGCATCAGCTACACGAAGCGCCTGGTCTTCGCCACCGGCCTGCTCCGGAGAAGTCTCGAACTGACCATTGATTGCGAATGTCGGCACCCCATCGATTTGATAGGCCGGGGAAGCCTGGTTGGCTGCCCGCATCTTCGCGGCCACGGTGAAAGACTTCATCTGATCGGCCAGTTTGACCTTGTCGATGCCGTTGGCGGCGGCGAAAGCGGCAATACCGGCATCGGTATCCAGGCGCACATGCTGCACATGCACCGCCTGGAAAACCTTCTGGTGAATATCGCTGCGCGCGCCCAGGAGCTCCAGCGCGAAAAAGAGCTGTTGAAATGGAGCTTGTGCCGGTTGCCAAGCCACGGGGATGCGCCGAAAATTGACCTTCGCCGGCAATTTCTTGACCCATGGCTCCAGCTTGGGCTCCAGATGAAAGCAATGCGGACACCAGTAGCCGAAGAATTCGATGACTTCAATCTTGCCTGGCACGGCAACCGGCTCCGGCGGCTGCAACCGGGTGTAATCCTTGCCCTCGACGGGGTCGGCGGCAGCCCATGCGGTGCCGGTCATCAAATGTGCGGCACCCAGGCCAATTGCAAAGTCACGACGATTCACTTCAGTTCCTTTCTGTGATCACGAAAACCAAACCATCGGGTGCTGGCAGGAGAGCACCGTACGCGATGTTGGGCGGGAGATCGACGCTGGCTCAATTGGTTCATGTCGGCGCAGCGCGTCTCGTCATTCCACGACCAGGGTGATCTTGTACTGCGTGCCGCCGTTGAGTGAGGCAATGATCTCGGCTGTCCCAATCTGGGTCCCAGCCTTCGCCCTGACTCGAAAGATGCCCAGCCGCGAGAAGCCAGGACCGAAAGGCTCCGGCGTTAGTTCTATCGCGACTCCTTGCGTTCGTATCGAGCCGACCGGCTTGCCGTCGCTCAAGATGCCAAACGTGCCGTCGCCGGTCGGCGTGACGGTGATCGAGGATCGAGACGAATCGGGCAGTGTCACGAGGAAGTCGATTGGCAACGACGCTTCCATGCCGGGTTTCACGCGCTGCCAGTCCTCGTCCTTTCCTTGATGCAATTGGTTGTAGGCGGCAATGTTTGGCACTGCCTCATCGGTGATATGTGCGACCGCGTTGAATGTACCGGACAGGGATCCCGCATTGATCAGTTGCACCACGATCGAATAGTCGCCCGGGGAGGCTGGATTGAGTTCACCCGTACGCACGTGAATTGCCTTCAGACCGGGTCTTTCCGGGGGACCGGCGGAAATCGCCTCGTTGATGCGAACCACAACCACGCGCGGGTCAGGCTCATTCTGCGTCACGGTGAACGGCACTGGAACAGCGCCATGGGGCCAGCCATAGAGCAAGGCCCCCTCCAGGTGAGGATGACCACCCAGAGGCATGAACTCCTTGGGGAAGGTCAGGCGCATCGTCGCTCCGGCCGGAACGGCGTACCCGGGAATGTTCGGGTCGGCTGGTCTGTCGAAAACGAACCATGCCTCGAAGGGCTGCTTCGCTGCGAGACCGGTACTGACCATGGGTTGATAAGCGATCGTCACCGACGGGGCGGCGGCCCTCACAGGCGCGAATGTCAAAGCGCCGGCCAGCGCTGTGATTGCGATGACAAGATTGCCACTCAATGATTTCACGATTCAACTCCGTTGTTTTGGGGTCCGCTGTAAACGGCTGTCCATTCCGCCGTCAAAAGTAATACCGAGCATAGAACTCAAGCTTGCGCGACACCTGCTTTTCGCCGAAGTCGGTGCCGCTGCCGCCCTGCAATACGAACAGCCGCAGGCGCAGCTCGAGGTTCTTGAATCCGGTGTATTGCAGCTCGGGGGTGACCTGGTAGCTGCGGTCCTGCCAGTTCATCATGGCGGTGAGTGCCGGCATGAAATAGACGATACCCAGCGCGTCCTTCATCTGTGCGCGGAAGTAGACGTAATCCTGTCCGGGGTTCGGCCGCCCGTAGCTACCCTGGGCGAGAGATAGCGCCTTCTGGAATAAAGGGCTGCTGCCTGTCTGCTGTAGCTGCGCAGCACCGGCGCTCACCAGGTTGTAGAACTGCTGCGACTCGCGCTCGGAATAGCCTATTCCATTGCGGTAGTACTCAAGGATGTAGGTCGTATCGTTCGCAGTGAGATAGCGCGCGCCGACCAGGTAACTGTTGGCGTTTCCGACCTCATTCGTCACGGCCCCGGCGGAGGTGGTGACGGGCCGAGTGACCTGCTGGGTGCGCGCCCATTCGCCGTGGATCTCGAAGTTCGATGCAAGGTTGCGCGAGAAGTCCATGCCGAATCGGGCCGGGCGGCTGCCTTTGCCCTGCCAGGCAAAGTCGATGTCGGTATCCCGATAAAGCAGATAAAGCTTGGCAGCCGGATTCAGATGGCCCCGGGCGCCGAAATCGCTGTTGACGTCGTCGCTCACGGGCAGCAGGACGGGGGTGAACGCGATCGTCTGGAGGTCTCCGCCGGGACTTGAGATCCAGTCGGCATCGGCCATCACGAAACCCTCGCGCGCGAGCTGGGGATCGTTCGGGTCCTTCGGCCGATCGACAAACCCGATCGGGTTCCACGCATAGCCCTTGCCCCACTTCAGCGAGCGCTTCCCCGCTTCCAGCGTGAAGCCGGGGCTGGGGCGAATCGAGTAGGCGGCCTCGTAGACGCTGCTGCCGTGATCGTGCGCAAGCTGGTCGCGTTGCGCATTCAAGTTGAGCCGGAAGTCGAACGTGCCCATGCCCTTGCGCAGCTTGCCGGCCAACTGCAACGTCCCGGTGCTGCGGTCGAGGTCCTCGCGTTGCGCAAGGTTGGACAAGCTCAGGTTGTAGAAGGCGGCGCCGCGGTTGAGCGCGAAGCTCTCCTGCTTGAACTCCACGTAGCCGTCCAGCTCGAAGGGTTTCTTCTCGAACTCGGCAGCGTCGAAGCTGTAATCCTGCGCGTGCCCGGACGCCGCCCATACCAGCAGCGGAACGGCGGCCCAAACACGCAGCTTGCTGGCCGCGATCATTTCCGCAGCTCTTGGACCCGCGGCAGATAGTTGAGGGTGAAGATCTCGTCCGGGAAATCGCGCTTCTTCAGGCCCGACCACAGCATCACCGATTTGTAGCCCTTCTGCAGCGGGCTGTCGGTCTCCAGCGTCGCCGGCCGCTTGATGCCGCCGCCGAAATCCTTGATGTCCTTGAAGCGCAGGGTCTTGATCAGCAGGCCGCTGGCCGCGTAGCACTCGATGGTGACGGGCAGCATCACTTTCCTGTCCACCCACATCTTCAGACGGTCGTAGGCGACTTCGCCGGTCTTGGCCTTCAACGCAAGCACCACGGCGTCCTTCTGCTCCTCGGCCGACTCCACGTTGTATTCGGCCCCGTAGTCGATGCGAAGGATGTCGGCGTTGTTGAAAACGCTGCCGGTCACGGATTGCAGGCTGGTGATGCGGATCGGCCGACCCACGTCGGGCATGTACAGCCACATGTTGTCGCCCAGCCGCAGCGTGACCCGGCCCTTGTCGCTGGGCGGCAGGAGAAACAGCGCCACAACCTTGTCGCGGCCCTTCTTCATCGTGTAGAGAACGGACTCCTTCTGGGTGCCGTCAGGCTGGATGTCGATCAGCTTGCGATACGACTCGTAGGTTTCGGGCTCGAGGTTCCGATCGACTTGCTGGAGAATCTGAGCCCCGTCGAGCGCCATGGCCGGCAGTGCGACCAGCCAAAGAACAATGAATAGCAGTTTCTTCATGATGATCCTGTCAAGTCAGACATGGCCCAGCGCCGTCACCGGGTCCATGCGCGAGGCCTTCCAGGCCGGCTGCAGGCTGGCGAGCGCCGACACGGCGATGACCAATGCGGCGATCGTCCCCACGTCGCCCACGCTCACCGAGGGCGACAGCGTCACGGCCGCCGTCTGCATGCCGAACTGGAAAGCCGGCTTCCAGATGTTCAGCGCATAGATGGCCAGGAGGCTGATCGCCGTGCCGATCGCCGTCCCGCCGACGCCGAGCAATAGCCCTTCGGTAAGAAAGAGCGAGAGGATTCTTCGCGGCGGCGTGCCGATGGCGGCGATGGTTCCGATCTCGCGAATGCGCTCGTAGACTGCCATCATCATCACGTTCATGACGCTGATCAGCACGATCGAGACGAGCATGATCTTGATGAAGATGGCCAGCAGATCGATCATCCGCACGATGCTTGCAAAGGGTGAAAGGTCGGCCCACGTGTGCACTTCCAGTC
>JAAOZX010000245.1 GCA_012274225.1 Comamonadaceae bacterium
CCCTTGCGTCCGGAGTAGTGGCGCGCCGGCGTGCAGTGGATGGTTACGCCGCGCACCTGCACATGATCCCACCAGTCCATTTCGTGGATCTGCGCGGGCGGCACGTCCCAGCGTTCCAGGTGCGCACCGATGCCCAGGCCAACGAAGAACTGCGCGCCGCCACGTGCCAGCGCCTGGATGGTGTCCATGTCGAGATGGTCGAAGTGGTCGTGCGAGATCACGACCGCATCGATGTTCTTCAGGTCCTGCAGCGCCAGCGGCGCCGCGTGCAGGCGCGCCGGGCCGATGAACTGGAACGGCGAAGCGCGCAGGGACAGCATCGGATCGGTCAGGATCCGGACGCCGTCGATTTCCAGCAACACGCTGGCGTGGCCCAGCCACCAGGCGCGCAGCCCCGGTGCGACGGACCGCTCCAGGTCGGCGGTCACTATCCGCACGACCGGCACTTCGAACGTCGGCTCGCGCACCTCGTCACCGAAATACGATTTCATTTCCCCCATGAACGAGAGATTGCTGACATAGGGCGGGGTGTTCTCGAAGCGCCCGCCGTGAAACTGCCTGGACAACCGCATGCGTTCCAGCCGGGCGCCATCCGGCACGCCGCCGAACGCCGGCAGCCGGAGCGCGAGCCAGGCGGCGACGGCGAGCAGGCCGGCCAGTACCAGCAACGCAAGGACGGCTTTCTTCCATCGGTTCATGGCAACTCCGGACGAGGGATGCCGGATCGTACCCATGGTGCCCATTCACCGGAAAAACCTTGTTGGCGAGATCGATTCACGTTGACAATGGCGCTCGTGCACATTGGCGTCTCAGGGCAAGATTCAGGAGGCGGCCCGTGGCCTCGTCGACCGGTGGGGTAAGAAGCAAAGCGTCGGAAATATGATCTCTGCAGCCATGATTGCGGCCCTGTTCTTCACCGTGGCGTTGCTCGTCACGACGCTCTACTTCATCCTGGGCTCCATTCCGCTGCTCGTCCTGAAGCACGACACACCG
Organism: Comamonadaceae bacterium; assembly: GCA_012274225.1. Taxonomy (GTDB): domain Bacteria; phylum Pseudomonadota; class Gammaproteobacteria; order Burkholderiales; family Burkholderiaceae_C; genus Ramlibacter. The sequence continues at coordinate 994 of JAAOZX010000245.1, forward strand.
CTCGACGCCCGCTTCGTGCGGACCTTCTTCAACATGTACTACAAGGGAGCCGTCGTGACGGCAGGTGCAACCTCGATCAGCTATGCGCTGGCGGGTCGTCCGGCGCTCGCAACGGGCGCTGTCGCGCTCGCGCTGCTGGCGGTCGTCCTGCGCAGGAAGATCATCCCCAAGATGGATGCGCTCGGAGCCCAGATCCAGTCCGACATGGATGCGATTCCGGGGTTCCGCAAAACTCACGTCACCGCAATCGCGATCAACGTCGTGCAGCTGGTGATCATCGTGTGGAGTCTGGTCGCGTCGCGCCTGTAGTTCACGTGACCTGGAGACGTGCCAGATAAGGAGATCATCATGAACAAGTCGGACGCGAGCCAAGGCCAGCCGGCAACGGAGCTCATCTCGAACCGGATCGCCGAACTCGGGGACTGGCGCGGCGAAACGCTCGGCAGGATGCGCAAGCTCATCGGGCAAGCAGACCCGGACGTCGTCGAGGAGTGGAAGTGGGTCGCACCCACCAAACCCGGCACCCCGGTCTGGTCGCACGACGGCATCATCTGCACTGGCGAGACCTACAAGAGTTTCGTGAAGCTGACCTTCGCCAAGGGCGCGTCCCTGAAGGATCCGGCCCGTCTCTTCAACTCGAGTCTCGACGGCAACGTACGGCGCGCGATCGACATCCACGAGGCAGAAGAGGTTGACGAGTCCGCCTTCACGGCGCTCGTTCGCGAGGCGGTGGCGCTCAACAGCTCCGGCAAGTCGAAAGCTTCAAAGAAAGCGAAGTCCTGAAGGACGGCGCGCGGCGCTTCACGGCTTGCGGTAGGTGATGCGGTAGATCGCGCCGGCGTAGTCGTCGGACACCAGAAGCGAGCCGTCGGGCAGCACCAGCAGGTCGGCCGGCCGGCCCCACACCGACTCACCCTGCAGCCAGCCGCTGGCGAAGGTCTCGTAGCTCACCGCCTGGTTGTCCTGCAGCCGCACCAGCGAGATCCGGTAGCCGATCTTGTGCGAGCGGTTCCACGAGCCGTGCTCGGCGATGAAGATCTGACCCTGGTAGGTCGCCGGGAACTGCGATCCGGTGTAGAAACGCATGCCCAGCGAAGCCACGTGCGGACCGAGCTTGCGCGCCGGTGAGGTGAACTCGTCGCAGCGCCGTTTGGCGCCGAATTCCGGATCGGCCACGTCGCCGCCGTGGCAAAACGGGTAGCCGAAATTCAGGCCCGCGCGCGGCGCGTGATTGAGCTCGTCGGGCGGCACGTCGTCGCCCAGCAGGTCGCGGCCGTTGTCGGTGAACCAGAGCTCGCGGGTGCGCGGGTCCCAATCGAAACCCACGCTGTTGCGGATGCCCTGGGCGAACACTTCGAAGTCGCTGCCGTCGGCGTTCATGCGCGCGATCTGGGCGTAGCGCCGCGGGTCGGGCTCGCAGATGTTGCACGGTGCGCCGGTCGGCACATACAGCTTGCCGTCCGGACCGAAGGCCACGAACTTGCCGCCGTGGTGGGTCTCGGTGGCCAGTTTGTCGGTCACCACGACCGGCGCCGGTGGCAGGTCCAGGTGCCGCTCGATGTCGTCGAAGCGCAGGATGCGGCTCACCGCCGAGACGTACAGGTTGCCGTCCTTGTAGGCCACGCCCATCGGGATCTGCAGGCCGCTGGCAATGGTCTTGACGTCCTTGACCTGGAATGCGCCGTCGAAACGCAGTGCATGCACCTTGCCCGCGCGCGACGAACCGACGAACAGCGTTCCGCCCTCGGTGGCCGTGCGGCCCAGCGCCATCTCGCGCGGGTTGTCGACTTGCGCCCACAGCGCGATCGAGAACCCGGGCGGTAAGTGGATGCGGTCCAGCGGCAGGTCGGCCGCGAGCGCGGGGGTTGCGAGCAATGCCGCGGCGCCCAGCAGCAGGAGCGTAAGTAAGCGGCGGCGGGGCTGCATGGAATTCCTCAGAGCATTTCCAGCGGCGCCGAACCGCGCGGCGGCGGGAACAAGCGGTCCAGTTCCGCGAGCGCGCTGGCGTCCAGCGGGTGGGCCAGGGCGTCCAGGTTCTCCGCCACGCGTGCGGCGCTGGCAGTCTTCGGAATCGCGATCAGGTTGTCCTGGGCCAGCAACCAGGCAAGAGCTACCTGCGCCGGGGTCATGTCGTAGCGCCTGGCGAACGCGCCCAACGCGCTGTGCTGGGCCAGCCGGCCCTGCTCGATCGGCGAGTAGGCCATTACAGGAACCTGATGCTCGCTCAGCCAGGGCAGCAGGTCCCATTCGGGGCCGCGGCGCGTCAGGTTGTAGAGAACCTGGTCGGTCTGGACCTGGCCGCCTTCGGGCAGGTTCCAGAGTTCATCCATCTCCGCGGTGTCGAGGTTGCTGACGCCCCAGTTGCGGATATGACCGGCGCTTTGCAGCTGGACAAACGCGGCCAGGGTTTCTTCCAGCGGCACGCTGCCGCGCCAGTGCAGCAGGTACAGGTCGATGCGGTCGGTCTTCAGTCGCTTCAGGCTTTGGGTGCAGGCCTGCCGCATGGCCTTGAGCGACGCGTTGTGGGGGTAGACCTTGCTGACCAGGAACACCTCGTCGCGCCGTCCCGCGATGGCTTCGCCCACTAGGCTCTCGGTGCGGCCCTCGCCGTACATCTCGGCGGTGTCGACGAGGCGCAGCCCGCGATCCAGGCCGGCGCGCAGGCTGGCGATCTCCTGCGCTCGCAGGGCCGGGTCCTCGCCCATGGTCCAGGTGCCCTGACCCAGGGCTGGCACCACCTCGCCGCAAGGCATGCGCACGGTTTTCATGGGCGGATCATCGCGCAAATTGCCCGCCGTTGCCGGCGCTTGGCATCGCGCGACGGCAAGGCCGCGCAGAGAGGACAGCCCGAACATTGCTCGACCTGACCGCCACGCCGCCCCGCTATTGGGAGGCTCCGCGCAGCGCCGACCAGACCACTGCACAAAAATCGCCCCGGCGATTTTTGTGCAGTATCCCTAGCGCTGGCCGATCCGCACGTCGCCGAAGATCGGTCGGTGGCCCGGCGGCAGGCTGCGCGACAACTGCGGCGGCGCCTTGACGGTGCCACCCAGCTCCGTGGCCGCGCGCCACGGCCAGCGCGGCTCGCGCAGGAAGGCGCGGGCCATCGCAACCATGTCGGCCTGGCCCTGCGCGATGATGGCTTCGGCCTGCGCCGGCTCGGTGATCATCCCGACCGTGATGACCGGGATGCCCACCTCGCGCTTGATCCGCTGCGCAAA
>JAAOZX010000246.1 GCA_012274225.1 Comamonadaceae bacterium
CCGATCTGGCGGCTGTCCTTCAGGCCGATGTTGGCCCAGGTCTTGCCGCCATCGGCGGACCTGTAGACGCCGTCGCCGTAGGTGATGTTGCCGCGCAGCGCGCCTTCGCCGGAGCCGACATAGATGATGTTCGGGTTCGATGGCGCCACCGCGATCGCACCGATCGATGACATCGGCATCTTGTCGAAGATCGGTTGCCAGGTCGCGCCCGAGTTGGTGGTCTTCCACACGCCGCCGGCCACGGCACCGAAATAGTAAACACCCGGTTGGCCCGGGACGCCGGTGACCGCCAGCGCGCGACCGCCGCGATACGGTCCGATCCCGCGCCAGTGCATGGCCTTGAACAGCGCCGAATCGACCGTCGCCGGAGCGGCGGCTAGCGCCGATCGGTCGGCGGTCTGCGCGGCGAGGGCCGAGCCAATGGCGAGGGGGAGGACCAGCAGGCTGCTGGCGAGGACGAGCGGAAGGCTGTTGCCGGAACGGGACATGTTCAATGGAGTTCTCCCTGACGGGCTTGTTGGCGGTGGAGGCGCGCGAAAAGCGTTGTTCAGGCTGGCACAGGTCAGGTCCCAAATGAAGGGCGTATGCGTGACTCCCCAGGCGCAGCCCCATCGTTGCTGGTGAACCTGCCATCGATGAAATCGCCACGTCGGCATGCCCGACCCGGGAAATGGTGAAAAACTCTTTGGCTCGTCTTTCCAGTGGTTTCCGACGGCGAAGCGGGTCAATCCATTCCTTTCAGATCAAGACCAAAATGGATCCCGGCGTTCCCTGGGATGACGGATTCTTCAACATTTCCCCTAGGTCTTCAACGCGCTGCGATAGCGCCGACTGCAGGGCACGCGGGTTCCGTCGCGCAGCAGCAGGCGGGCATCGCCGGTGTCGAGCGGTTCGATCTCGGCGACCTGGTCGAGGTTGACCATCCAGCTGCGATGCACGCGCACGAAGCGGGCGGGATCGAGGCGCGGTTCGATCGCGGCCATCGTCGTGCGCAACGGGTAGTCGCGGCCGCGCACGTGCAGGTTCACATAGTTGCCGGAGGCCTGCAGGAACTCGATGTCGTTGGCGGCGACCAGGAACTCCTTGCCGAGCTTGCGTACCAGGAAGCGGTCGGGCCGATCGATGGGTTCGACCGGCGGCGCCTCGTCGTCGGGCGCGTCGAGCAGCCGCGCCTCGCCCTGCAATCGCAGCAGCAGACCCCGGTAGGCTGCGACAGTCAGCAGGATGATCGCGTAAGAGCGCCAGTCCTTGAGGTATTCGTAAAACAGGTAACGCGGCCAGTCGCCAAAGTCGTAGCTCTCGCCCATCCAGCCGTAGGCGAGCTTGCGCAGGCCGACCATGGCCACCACGTGCAGCAGGCAGAAAACGACGGTACCCAGCGCGTGCCAGGGCAGGTTTCGGCGGAGTGTCGGGAACGTCAGTGGAACGCGCCGCTCGAACGCGATCACGAGCGGTATCAGCGCGAGCACCGCGATGTGGCTCGAGAGCTCCCAGATCACCGGCTTCCAGACAGGGAAATCGGCCATGCCGCGGCGCACGTCGATGATCGCGATCTCGGAATTGACCGCGAACTGGATCGCCATCAGCACGATCCAGAATCCGGGTTCGACCCAGCGCCGCCAGGGTTGGTAGCGTTCCAGCAGTGTGCGGCCAGCAGGCGCGACCGCCCCGGACCATTCGACGACGGGCGCGAGTGGTTTTGACTCGGAGGCGGCCGGCGGGATAGGCGTCGGTACCGAGGAGGGGGCTGACATCCGCGCATTCTAAGGCGCTGGGACGAAATCCGTCCCGCGATTCGTCCCGCAAGTCCGCCACTCGTCACCGAAAGTCGCCCCTGAACCCCTTGGGCTGGGCACGCGCGGCTCGCTGGCGGAGGCTGCCTCTACGCGCCAACTGGGAGCATCCATGCCACCGTTCTTTGCACTCGCACTTCGCATCACCTGGTTCGCCGTTCTTGGCTATTGGCTTTGGGCCGCGCGTTCGGCCAAACCTGTCGAACAGCAGGAACCTTTTTCCACGCGTCTGCTGGCCTATTGGTTGCCGCTGCTGGTCGCCGGATTGCTGCTCGGCCCAGGCGAGTGGTTTGGCCATTCCCTCTGGCGCGAACAATTCGTTCCGCACACGACGCTCGTCTATTCGTTCGGCCTTGGCCTGGTCGTATTCGGCGCGGTGCTTGCCATTTTCTCGCGCATGACGCTCGGCCGAAACTGGAGCGGCGTCGTCCAGCTCAAGCAAGACCATGAACTCATCGTCGCTGGCCCGTATCGCCTGGTTCGGCATCCTATCTACACCGGCCTGCTGCTCCTGTTCCTGGGCAACGCTTTCATGGTGGGCGATTGGCGCGGACTGGTAGCTGTCGGGATTATATTTGTCTCGTTCTGGCGAAAGCTTCGGCTTGAGGAGACATGGCTGACCGAGCGCTTTGGAGAGCCCTATCGACTGTACCAGGCGCGCACGAAAGCGCTCATTCCGGCGGTGCTGTGATGAACCGCCGCCACGACATCGACGCCCTGCGCGCCATCGCCTTCGCCGTCCTGATCCTCTACCACCTGTGCATGTTTTACGTCGCCGATTGGGGCTGGCACGTCAAGAGCGTGCATCTTGCGGAATGGCTGCAGTTCCCGATGCTGTTCGTGAACCGCTGGCGGATGGACCTGGTCTTCATGATCTCGGGGATGGCCGCCGCGTTCCTGCTCAAACCCGACGCACTCTGGAAGTTCGTGCGCCAGCGCAATTGGCGGCTGATGCTTCCGCTGCTGTTCGGCATGGCCGTCGTCGTGCCGATCCAGCCGTACGCGCAGGGGGTGACGAACGGACTGGTGAAGCCGGGTTTCGTGCAGTTCCTGCTTGACTACTACGGTGGCAAGCCGTGGCCGAAGAACGCGTTCGACGGATGGCAGTACGGCTTCACCTGGAACCACCTGTGGTACCTGTTCTACCTTTGGGTCTACACCCTCGCGCTGGCGCTTCTGGCCAAGCCGCTTGCTTCGGAAGTCGGGAAACGACTCACCGCGATGTTCACCAGCCTGCGTGGATGGAAACTGCTGGCGCTCCCGGCGCTACCCTTCCTGCTCTACACGGTGACCTTGCAGGATCGATTCCCGGACAACGGCGACTTCATCCACGACTGGTACCGAAACTCCATGTATTTCACGATTTTCCTCTACGGCTACCTGGTCGCCAGGGAGGCCGGGTTCTGGGCGGAGGCGCTGCGCCTGCGCAAGACGAGCCTGACCGCTGCGCTCGTCTTGTTCGTGCCCTACCTGATGCTGGGCCGGCTATTGCCCGACGACGCGCCCCACTGGCAGGTCATCGTGATATGGGCGCTGCGCGTGGCCTACATGTGGACGATGCTGCTGGCGATCCTGGGCTGGGGTCACGCGTTGTTGAACAAGCCGTTCCGCTGGCTGCCGTGGGCAACCGAATCGGTGTATCCGTGGTACATGCTGCACCAGAGCCTGATCGTCGGGCTCGGTTTCGCGTTGATCCCGTACCGGCTTGGCCCGGTCGCCGAACCGCTGGCAATTCTTGCCGGA
>JAAOZX010000247.1 GCA_012274225.1 Comamonadaceae bacterium
CGGCAGGAGGAATCAGACAGTGCGACTCGAACGGCCGGTATGGGCAAGGAACCGGTGTTTCACCTTTCGGTGTGCTCGGATAGTGTTGTGGCCCCGGCAATCAACGCTATTTCCTGATCGGCACGTCGATGAACGATGCATTTGCGCCGCCCAGCGTCACTTTCAGCAGGGGCGGGCGGCCATGAGGCACTTGCGCGAAGTGGTCGGCGTCGGTTCCGGCGATCGCCAAGCGCAAGCAGCTGCCGCGCTGGAGCTTCCATGAAACCGGCAGCAAGGCAAACCGCGCCGTGTCCGGCACGCCTGGCTCCATGCGCGTGGCCTGCGCACGGGAGAAGGTTCGGAAGGGCCAGGTCGTCCGGTAGCTGGACGGGCAGTCGGCCGTCGCGCGGTGCAGGAGCCGCAGCGCGCCCTCCGTGATGAACCATGATTTGCCGCTGGCGTCCAGCTCCGACAGGTACACGAAGACGCTGGCGTCGTGCTCGGACGTGGACACGTGCAGTTGCACCGTCGCGTGACCAGTGAGTTCGGTCTCTGCGTCAAAGGGGTCGCTGGTGAACGCCAGCATCCGGCCTTCGCGCCCGTTCCAGTCGTTGTAGAAATCCACGACGGCGAGCGCCCCGAGCCGTTCGTAGCGCGTGTTCAGCCCGGTTCCGGTGGTGAACCGCGCCTGATATGGTGCTACGGCCTCCCGCGCGGGAGCGTCGGGCGAAAGGCGGCCGGCCGTATCCAGGAACAAGCGGGAATTCGCGCGGTGGGGTGGCCATTGCGCAGCCGCTTGCCACTTCTCCTCGCGCACGGTGTGATAGTGGATGGGCGCCTCGTCCCGGATGCCGGTATCCTTGCCGGCCAGGTGCTCGTCGAAGAAACGCAGCACTTCGCCGAGCACCGGGAATTCCGGATCCGGCGCGCTACGCCACGGCGAGCCGTTGGTGCGCGCACCATGATCCCAGGGCCCCAGCAGCAGACGGTTGTCCGTCCCGGGGTTGCTCATGAAACGCGCGATGGAGCCGTTGACGAAGGCACTGCCGTCGTACCACCCCGAGATGGAATAAATCGCCACCTTGCCGGGGACCTGACCGAGGTACCAGTAAGGACTGCAGGCGCCGCTGTGCAGGTTGGGGTCGTGCGGTGCCGCTTCTTCACGGAACGCGAGTTCGGGCGCCAGATCGCGCAGACGGAAACTGCCGTGGTGCTCCTCGATTGCGGCTTGCAGCAGCGCGCCGTCCACGTCCTCGTCCACGGGCTGCGGTCCGGCAAAACGTGGATCGTTGAAGTACGGATAGGGCGCGAGCCGCTCACGCTGATCCAGATCGAGCGCCCGCACCAGGTCGTCGTAGTTCGCAGTGATGGTGGTGCACATGATTCCGCCGGGGAACACGTGATCGCTATAGGTATCGTGCACGGCAAACAGCGGCGCCACCGCCTTCACCGCCGGATGGCCGGTGCTCGCGAGGAAGCACGCGGCTGCACCCAGGTAGGAAATGCCGGTCGAGCCGATCACGCCGTCGGACCAGGGCTGCGCCACGATCCAGTCGGCAACCTCGCGGTAGTCGTCGCGCTCGCGGGGCGAGCGAAACGAGTCGCGCGTGCCGAAGCTGGCGCCGCATCCGCGCACGTCGACGACAACCATCGCGTAGCCGCGCGGCACGAAGAAGTCGCGGTACTTCGCCGCGTTGGGGCTTGGGTCCGCGCCCGGGCCGGTGACCTTGAAACGGCGGTAATACGGCGTGAGGATCACGACGGTCGGGAAGCGCTGGCCGCCCGGCGACGGATCGGCGCCTTGTGCTACGGGCAGATACACGTCCACCGCGAGCCGCACGCCGTCGCGCATGGTCAAGTAGCACGAATGTGGTACGGACACGGCATGCGTGGCGGGGCGCTGCTTCAGGTATTCGGTGGGGGATGTGTGCCAGGCGTGGCCGACGTCGTCTCGGTCTGACATGATGGATTTCCGGTTTTACGTGCAGTGGAAAGCGGGTGTTCTCCCTTAAACTGCCTGCCTCGGTGGCATTGTGCCATCGCGTCTTTAACTCTCACGGAATCACCCGTCATGCGCTCCACGCGTCGCTTGCTTCTTGTCTCTCTCGGTCTGGCACTCACGTTCGCCGGGGGTCTCGTATCGGCCCAGGACTATCCCGCACACCCCATCAAGCTGGTAATTCCGCAGGCACCCGGATCCGGTGCCGACGTGGTGGGCCGCATGCTGGCGGATTTCATGTCCAGGGATCTGCACCAATCTGTCATCGTCGACAACAAGCCCGGTGCCAATGGCATCATCGCGTCGCAGATGGTGCAGAAGGAGCCGGCCGACGGCTACACGCTGATGCTGACCAGCGTGTCGCTGGTGAGCTTCAACCAGTTTCTGTACAAGAACGTTCCATACGATCCGCTCAAGGATTTCACGTTCGTCGCGCCGGTGGCCGATGCGAGCTTCGTGCTGGTCGCCAGCAAGAACAGCGGCATCAAGTCCTGGGACGACCTTGTGAAGAAGGCCAAGGCAAATCCCGACACGGTGACTTTCGCCAGCGCGGGCACCGGCAATTCGACGCACCTGTACACCGAGATGATCGCGCTGCGCTCGGGCTTCAAGGTGCGCCACATTCCGTACAAGAGCTCGGGGCCGGCGCTGATGGCGGTTGTCGCCGGCGAGACCGACATCATGACGGTGACCACAGCTACCGGCCTGGCGCAAATCAAGGCCGACAAGGTGGTCGGCATCGCCCAGTCCGGCGAGACGCGCTCGCCGCAGCTGCCGAACCTTCCGACGCTGAAGGACCTGGCTCCTGGCGTGCCGGCGCTGCCCGGGTGGTATGCACTGGTGGCGCCCGCGAAGCTCAACGCCAAGGTGACGCAGAAACTCGCGGCCTCGGTCAACAGTTTCCTGTCGGATCCGGTGATGAAGCAGAAGCTCATCGAGCAGTTCCTGTTCCCGATTCCCGGCACCCCCGCCGACATCCAGAAACGTGCCGAGAGCGAAGCCAAGGTCTGGGGCGGGCTGATCCGCGACCTGAAGATCCAGATGGACTAAGGGCCAAGGTCGTGCCGCCGCTTGCCTGATCTATGGCGTGAACTCTTATACGCGCGTGATTGTGCACAGATGCCGGCCACGCAGAACTCGATTCACGGCGGAAAAGCAGACCGTCGCCGTAAAGCGGTGCGGCCTTGCGCGCACCTACCGGCGGGGCTGAAGTGGCTGCAACAGAATCCGCTCGGCCTCAGCTGGAATGGTGACACGTCTGACGACAATC
>JAAOZX010000248.1 GCA_012274225.1 Comamonadaceae bacterium
CGAAGGCCACGACGTGACCGGCGCGTCGGCGGCGGACATCTGCCGGCGCGGCGTCGGCCGCACGTTCCAGATCAGCCGGCTGTTCGCCGAGATGACGGTGATGGAGAACTTGATTGCGGTCGCGCATGGCATCGACGACCGCACGGCCGTGCGACGCGCCCTGGAGCTGCTGGATTTTCTCGAGATCACCGCCATTGCCGACAAATGGGGCTCGGAGCTGTCCTACGGCCAGCGCAAGCTGGTCGAGATTGCCCGCGCCCTCATGCTCAATCCGGTCATCATGCTGCTCGACGAGCCGTTCGCCGGGATCAATCCGCGCCTGCAGAACCGGATCGTGGAGCACCTGAAGACGCTGTGCGCCAAGGGCCTGACGGTGTTCTTCATCGACCACGAGATGCGGATCGTCCTGTCCGAGTGCGACCGGGTCTACGTGCTGGCCGAGGGCAACGTGATCGCGAGCGGCCCGCCGGCGCAGGTGCGCGATGACCCGAAGGTGCTCGATGCCTATTTCTGAACCGGGAGACCTGATGTGCTGAACCTGCCAGAGCGGATCACGCTGAGTGAAGTCGGTCCGCGCGACGGGCTCCAGAGCCTGGACAAGTGGATAGACACCGACGTGAAGGTGGCGATGATCGACCGGCTGTCGCGCGCCGGCTTTCCAGTGATCGAAGTGACCGGATTCGCGCGCAGCACCGTGATCCCGAACCTGAAGGATGCGGAGGAGGTCTGCGCCCGGATCCAGCGCCGGCCCGGCACCGTCTACCGGGCGCTGGTGCCGAATGCGCGCGGGGCGGAGCGGGCGCTCGGCTCCAGGCTCGACGAGCTGCTGGGGCTGATCACGGTCAGCGAGACCTACCTGCGCAAGAACCAGAACATGTCGCTGGAACAGGCGGTCGAGCAGGGCATCCAGTGCTTCCGTACGGCCGACGACGCCGGCATCGGCTTCGTCATGGCGGTCGGTGTGGCGCTGTGGTGTGCCTACGAGGGCCCCATCCCGCCGGACAAGACCATCGGGCTGCTGCAGCGCTTCCGCAATGCAGGCATCCGGCGCTTCTACATCGCGGGTTCCATGGGCATGGAGGATCCGCGCCAGGTCGGCGCCATCTTCCGCCGCATCGCGGATGAACTGCCGGACTGCGAGGTCGGCTACCACGTGCACAACCTGTCCGGTTGCGGCACCGCCAATGTGCTGGCCGCGGTGGACGCGGGTGCCAAGTTCATAGAAGGCTCGATCTGCGGCATCGGCGGCGGCATCGCGATGCCGACCAGCGTGGCTTCGGTCGGCAACCTGCCCACCGAAGACCTGGTGACGATGTTCGAATCCATGGGGGTGCGCACCGGCGTCAGCCCGAAGGAGGCGGTGGCTGCGTCGCGCGACATTGCCGCCATGCTCGGCATCGAGCCGCGCAGCCACGCGGCGCAGGTGGGCACCCGGGCCGAGCTGCTCGCCCAGGGTGCCGCCCATCCGCGCAACCCGCATCCCATGTGACGGCCATGTCAATTTCAGTGCAACCGGGCCGACCGGCTCAACCCTAAGGAGACACCATGAAAACCTGGCTCGTTTCAATCGCCCTGGCGGCGGCGGCGATCGTCGCCCCGGCCGCAGCCCGGGCGGCGGACCCCATCAAGATCGGCATCGCGCTGTCGGAGACCGGCAACCTCGCGGACTCCTCCAAGCATTACTGGCGCGGCATCGAGCTGTGGCGTGACAAGCTCAACGCGAGCGGCGGGCTGCTGGGCAGGAAGGTCGAGTTCGTGATCTACGACGACCGTTCGGACGCGGCCACCTCGGCCCGCCTCTATGAGCGCCTGATCACCAGCGACAACGTCGACCTCCTGGTCTCGACCATCGGCTCGGCGCAGGCCGCGACCGCGACCGCCGTGGCCGAGAAGCACAAGCGCGTCATGATCAACGGCGGCGGCGCTTCCGAGTCGATCCAGCAGCGCGGCTTCAAGCACATCTTCCAGACGGCGGCGCGGATCTCGAACTATGTCGACGGAATCGAGCCGCTGATGCAGCGGTACGGCGTGAAGACCATGGCCTTTGTCGCCCGCGACTACGGCGCGGCCCGCGACATGGAGAAGGTCCTGAAGGGCATGGCGGAGAAGCACGGCGTCAAGATCGTGATGTCGGAGTACTTCCCCGCCGGAACCGTCGACTTCTCGTCGCAGATTGCCCGTGCGCGGCAGGAAAAGCCCGACCTCTGGGTCTCGGTCGGCTACCCGAACGAGGCGATCGAGATGACGCGCCAGTTCCATGCATCGAACTACACGCCCAAGATCTTCGTGCACAACGGCGTGGCGCAGGAAGACTACCTCAAGGCCACGGGCAAGGACGGCGAGTATGCGATCGGCATGTCGCTTTACGAACCTTCGCTCAAGACCAGCGGCAACGCCGAGTTCGTCAGGGACTTCAAGGCCAAGTACAACTACGAGCCGGGCTACTACTCTTCCTTCGGCTACAACTCGGTGTATGTGCTCGGCGAAGCGGTGAAGAAGGCCGGCACGCTGGACCAGGAAGCCCTGCGCAAGGTTCTCACAACCCTGAAGCTCGACACCGTGATGGGCAAGCACGAGGTGGATCCCAACACCGGCATGCAGATCGGCATCAAGGGCTTGCTGGTGCAGGTGCTGGGCGGCAAGCGCGAAATCATCTGGCCCGACGATCTGCGCACCGCCGAACCCAAGATCCCGGTGCCGGGCTGGGACCAGCGCTGATGCGGCGGGAAGGAGTGGCGTGATGGCTGGCGAACAGTTTCCGCTCGAACTGCGCGACCTGACCACCGGCTACGGTGATGTGGCCGTGGTCCGGAACGCCTCGATGCGGTTTCCGCCGCGGCTCATCACCACCATCATCGGCTCCAACGGCGCCGGCAAGTCGACCGTGATCAAGGCGGCGGCAGGATTGCTGCCGGCGTGGAAGGGTTCCGTGCTGGCCGGCGGCGTCGACATCACGCACGAGCCGGCCTGGCGCCGGGTCGGCCGCGGCATCGGCTATGTGCCGCAGGGCCGGGTGGTGGTGCCGGAAATGACGGTGCGCGACAACCTGGAGATCGGCGCGCACATCCTCAAGGGCGACCGCGCCCGGATCGATGCGGCGACGCAGCGGGTGACGCAGATCTTCCCGATCCTGGCGGAGCGGCTCAAGCAACTGGCGGGCACGATGAGTGGCGGCGAGCAGCAGATGCTGGCGATCGGCCGGGCGCTCATGACCAGCCCGCGCGTCATCATCCTGGACGAGCCCTCGCTGGGCCTGTCGCCCAAGTTCGTCGACATCGTCTTCGCCAAGCTCAAGGCGTTGCGCGACGAAGGGCTCACCGTGATCATGGTGGAACAGAAGGCGTCGCGCGCCCTCGGTGTGTCGGACCTCGGCTACGTGATGCATCTGGGCAAGGTCGTCTATTCCGGCGAGGCGGCTCAACTGATGGAGAACGAGAACGTCAAGCGACTGTTCCTGGGCCAGGTCCCCGAGGAAGTCCAGTTGCTGGCCGAGGACGCCGATGCCTGAGGTGACGACCTCCCAGTTCAGCGCGCGCATTCCCGAAATGGTGGTGATCGGCGGCGTGCTGCGCCACGCTCTGCCGGACGCCGCGCCGTCGGCAGGGGAGAGGCAATGAGCGCCGAATTGCCGGCACCGCCCGCGCGGTCGACCAGCCGCCTCAGCACCGATGAGGCGCTGTCGACGCGGCGGTCGGTGCGGGCTTTCCTGCCGCGGCCGGTGCCCCGCAGCGAGGTGGAAGAATTGCTGGCGCTGGCCAGCCGCAGTCCCAGCGGCAGCAACATCCAGCCCTGGAAAGTGCATGTGTTTTCCGGCGCCCTGAAGCAGCGCATCACCAGCACCATCCTTCAGGCCATCGACCGCGGTCCGCGCGAGCAATACCAGCGCGAATGGAACTACTACCCGGTCAACTGGCGCGAGCCGTATCTCGGCCGGCGGCGCAAGATCGGCTGGGACATGTACGGCCTTCTCGGCATCGGCAAGGGCGACTTCGAGCGCACCGAGCAGCAGCGCAGGCAGAACTACGAATTCTTCGGCGCGCCGGTGGGCATGATGTTCACGCTGGAAGAAGACCTGGAGATCGGCAGCTGGCTCGACCTGGGCATCTTCATCGGCAGCCTGACCGTCGCGGCCCGCGGGCGTGGGTTGGACACCTGTCCGCAGGCAGCGTTCGCGGATTTCCACACCCTGATCCGGCCGATGCTGGGCATACCCGACAACCAGATCATCATTTGCGGCATGGCACTGGGCTATGCCGATCCCGACGCCATCATCAACCGGCTCGCCACCGAGCGCGCGCCGGTCCAGCAGTTCGCCAGCTTCGACGGCTTCGAGGCTGACAAGGAGGGCGCGTCATGAAGGTTGCTGGAATCGCGACGGTCCTGGGCGACGACATCGATACCGACATCATCTTCCCGGGCCGCTACCTGGCGGTGCTGAAGCGCGAGGAGCAGGCCCGCCATCTGTTCGAGCCGCTGGGCGAGGCCTTGAGGCAGCAGGTGATCGCCGGCGGGGTCATCGTGGCGGGGTGGAATTTCGGCTGCGGCTCTTCGCGCGAGCATGCCGTCACGGCCATGATCGGCGCGGGCGTGCGGCTGGTGGTGGCGAAATCGTTTTCGCGCATCTTCTTTCGCAACGCGGTCAACAACGGCCTGGCGGTGGTGATGGATGCCGCGATCGCCGGCGCCATTGCCGACGGCGACGCCATCGAAGCCGACCTGCAGGCGGGCGCCGTCACGGTCGCGTCGAGGCCGCATCGCTTCGCACCGCTGCCGGCCGAGGTCCTGGCCATTCTGATGGCCGGCGGCCTGTGGGCGGCGAAGGGCCTGCGGGCTGTCGAGGGGACGGCGTGAGCGCGACCCTGGCGGAAAAGGTCCTGGGCCGGTTGGCGGGCCGTGCGGTTCGCGCCGGCGAGATGGTCGAGATCGGGCCGGACTGGACCTTCGCGCTGGACGATGGCATTGGCCTCATCGACCAGAACTTCCGGCGTTACGGCGTGTCGGCCGCAAGCTGTTCGAGCAGTTCGGGCTGCCGCGCGAACGGCTGTTCGACGTGGGCGAAGGCATCTCGCACCAGATCGCGGTGGAAAGCGGCATGGTGCGACCCGGCGAGATGGTGACCAACATGGACTCGCACACC
>JAAOZX010000249.1 GCA_012274225.1 Comamonadaceae bacterium
ATCGGCCTGCAGTGCGGCGGCTCGGACGGCTACTCGGGCATCAGCGCCAACCCGGCCCTGGGCGCAGCCGTGGACCTGCTCGTCGCGCATGGAGGAACCGCCATTCTTTCGGAGACGCCCGAGATCTATGGCGCCGAGCATCTGCTGACGCGTCGCGCCACACGGCGCGAGGTCGGCGAGAAGCTGCTCCAGCGCATCCGCTGGTGGGAGCACTACACCAAGGTCAACGAGGGCGAGATGAACAACAATCCGTCGCCCGGCAACAAGGCCGGAGGCCTCACCACCATCCTGGAGAAGTCCCTGGGCGCCGTGGCCAAGGGCGGCACGACCAATCTGCAGGCGGTCTACGAATATGCCGAGCCGGTGCGCGAGCATGGGTTCGTCTACATGGACACCCCGGGCTACGATCCCGTGAGCGCCACCGGGCAGGTCGCAGGCGGCGCCAACATCATCTGTTTCACCACCGGCCGCGGATCGGCCTACGGCTGCGCGCCCTCGCCTTCGCTCAAACTCGCCACCAACTCCGCGTTGTGGCAGCGCCAGGAGGAGGACATGGACATCAACTGCGGCGAGATCATCGACGGCAAGGCGTCGATCCAGGAGATGGGCCAGCGGATTTTCGAGCAGGTGCTGGCCACCGCTTCCGGCGAGCTCTCCAAGAGCGAGCGGCACGGCTACGGGCAGAACGAATTCGTGCCCTGGCAAATCGGCGCCGTCATGTAAAGTCTTTCCTCCCGCCGCGAGCGGGCCAGGAGCATTCATGTCGAAGACATTCACCGCCGACGCCCTGCGCCGGCAAATGGCCGCCGTGCTGGGGGCCGCGGGTAGCAGCGCCGAGGAGGCGCGGCAGGTTGCAGACAACCTGGTCATGGCCAATCTCAGCGGCCATGACTCGCATGGCGTGGGCATGATCCCGCGCTACGTGGAGTCGAAGCTGGAGGGCGGCCTGCAGCCCAACACCAGTGCCAAGGTCACGCTGGACGCCGGCAGCATGCTGGCGCTGGACGGACAGCACGGCTACGGCCAGGTGGTCGGCGTGCAGGCCATGGAGATGGCAATGGCGCGCGCCGCGCAGACCGGCAGCTGCATCATGGCGCTGGCCCATGCCCACCATCTCGGCCGCATCGGTCACTTCGCCGAAATGGCGGTGGGCCGTGGGCTGGTGGCGATCCACTTCGTCAATGTGCTGTCGCGGCCGGTGGTCGCGCCCTGGGGCGGTGCCGACGGCCGCTTCGGCACCAATCCGTGCTGCATCGGCGTACCGCTCAAGGGCCGCGAGCCCTTCGTGCTGGATTTCGCCACCAGCCGGGTCGCCCAAGGCAAGATGCGGGTGGCCCACAACGAGGGCCGCCAGGTGCCGCCCGGTTATCTCATCGACCAGCACGGCCGGGCGACCACCGACCCGGGCGTGGTCGTGGTGCCGCAATCCAATGGCCTGCTGGGCGCCTTGATGCCGTTCGGCGAACACAAGGGCTACGGGCTGGCCGTCGCCTGCGAGTTGCTCGGGGGCGCGCTCTCCGGCGGCGGCACCTGGCACCGCGCGCCGGATGCCAGACGCGAAGTGCTGAACGGCATGACCACCATCCTGATCGACCCGCAGCGCCTCGGCACCGCCGCCAGCTTCGAGCAGGAGGCGCTGGGCTTCATCGACTGGCTGCGGCAAAGCCCGACCGCCGAGGGCTTCGATGCGCTGCGCGTCGCCGGCGAACCGGAGCGCGAAGCCCGGGCCCAGCGCGAACGCGAGGGCATCGCGATAGACGACACGACGTGGGACGAGATCGTGAGCGCGGCGAAGAAATTGGGCGTGGCTTTGCCGGCGGCAGGCTGAAGGTAGTCAACCCATCCGAGATGACATGACAAGTTCCCAATATCTGTCCTATCTGCACGCGGGCCTTGCCGCCTACCGTGCGGGCGCATTGGAGCGGGCTCAGGCAATGGTGCAAAGCGCCTTGCAGATTCAGCCCGCGAGCTTCGACGCGCTGAACCTGATGGGATTGATCGCATATCAAGCGGGGCAATTTGACAACGCAGCCGAAGCATTTCGCCGGGCGCTTCTGGTCAGCGCCAATGCGGAGGTCTATTACAACCAGGGCAACGCGCTGAGCAACCTGGGTAGAAATGAGGAAGCTCTGCTCAGCTACGACAACGCAGTTGCTTTGAAGCCAGACCATGCTTTTGCCCATCTCGGGCGGGGCAACGCTCTTTCAGCCATGGGCTCGCAGGAACAGGCGCTGGCAAGCTACGACCGTTCGATCGCGCTGGCGCCCGGCTTCGCGATGGGACACTACAACCGGGCCCGCCTGCTTTATGAGATGAACCGGCTGCCGGAATCCCTGGCAAGCTATGACAAGGCCATCGCGCTGGAGCCGAACTATTTCGAGGCGCTGGACAATCGCGGCACCGTGCTGCGCGCTCTGCTGCAGCATCAAGCCGCACTGGCGAGCCATCGCCGCGCCATTGCCGTCGCTCCGGGCAAGGCCGCGGCCTACTGCAATCTGGCCATGGCCTTGCATGACCTCGGCCAGTACGAAGCTGCCATCGGCAACTACGAGAAGGCCATGGCCATCGAACCGCTTCCGGACATCGTCCAGGAGATGTACCTTCACACCCGGATGAAGATTTGCGACTGGGCGGGGTTCGATGATGAAGTGGCTCGGCTGGAGCGCAACATCAAGTCCGGCAAGAAGGTCTCCTCCGCATTTCCACTGCTTGCACTCGTTGATTCATTGCCGCTGCAACGCAAGGCGGCTGAAAGCCTCGGCCATCGCGCGAACGGCGCGCTTGGCGCACTGCCCAGGCGCCTGCCGGGCGACAAGATCAGGCTGGGCTATTTTTCCGCCGACTACCGAAACCACCCCATCACGACGCTGATCACGGAGCTGTTCGAGTGCCACGACCGACAGCGGTTCGAAGTGATCGGGTTTTCCTTCGGCCCGGACGCACAGGACAGGATGCGGCAACGCGTTACCGCCGCGTTCGACCAGTTCCACGACGTGCGCGCGCAGTCCGAGCGCGACATCGCAGCGCTCGCCAGGAGCCTCGGCATCGACATCGCCATCGATCTGATGGGACTGACACACCAGGCCAGGCTCGGTATCTTCGGGTACCGGGCGGCGCCCATCCAGGTGAACTACCTGGGCTACCCGGGCACCCTGGGGGTGGACTTCATCGACTATCTGATCGCCGACAAGACCCTGATACCGGAGTCGAGCCGGCCTCATTACGCCGAGAAGATCGTCTATCTTCCGGACAGTTACCAGGTCAACACCAAGCGCGAGATGTCGGACAAGGTGTTCACCCGCGAGGAATGCAGCCTGCCGCGCGACGCCTTCGTCTATTGCTGCTTCAACAACAACTACAAGATCACGCCCGCAACATTCGACCAATGGATGCGCATCCTCATGCGGGTGGAAGCCGGCGTGCTGTGGCTGCGGGGTGAGAACCCTACCGCGGTCACGAACCTGCGCAGGGAAGCCGATCGCAGGGGCGTCGATCCGGCTCGCCTGGTGTTCGCGCCGAGATTGGCGCTGCCGGAGGAGCATCTCGCACGCCATCGGCTCGCGGACTTGTTCCTGGACACGTTGCCATACAACGCCCACACGACCGCCAGCGATGCGCTGTGGGCCGGGCTGCCGGTGCTGACCCTCATTGGGGAATCCTACGCCAGCCGCGTCGGGGCGAGCGTGCTGCGGGCAATCGATCTGCCGGAGCTCGTGACTTCGACCCGGGACGAATACGAGTCGGCGGCCGTCTCGCTGGCGACGAAACGCGACCAACTCGCGTCCATCCGGCGCAGGCTCGAGGCCAATCGCCTGTCCACGCCCCTCTTCGATACCAAGCGGTTCACGAGGCACCTCGAGCAAGCCTATCTGGCGATGCTCGATCGTTATCAGGCCGGCCTGCCACCAGATCACATCGAGATTGCCTGACAGCGGGTGGGCGCGAAACGCCGGGCGCGACCTGTCACGCGATCGGCAGCGCCGGGATCGCGCGCACCCGGTCGCCGGCGATCGGAAAGATCCGGTCGCCGGCGCGGGGCTCGATCCGGTGCATGCCGGTGAAGCTGCCGAATGCCGGCAGCACACCGACGCCATGGCCCGGCAGCGCGCCCGAGTCGTCGCCGAACCAGAAGCACGGCAGCCGCAAACGTTCGAATGCCCGCCCGCGCACGCTGATGCAGGGATGCCAGTGCCCCGCCAGGACATAGGCGCCAGCGACCGGCCGCGGATGGTGGCAAAGCGCGAACGGCCCGAGCGCCAGCGGCTCGTCGACCACGGTGAAGTCCAGGTCGGCCGGCGGGTCGCCCGCCCGGTCATCGTGGTTGCCGCGCACCAGCGTCAGCTCGATGTCGCGATGGCATGCGCGCCAGCGCGACAACGCCGCCAGCGTGCCCACGGCATGGGAACGGCGCGAATGCAGGAAATCACCGAGAAAGACGATTCGCCGGGCCTGGGTCTCCGCCAGAACGGCGGACAGGCCGTCCAGCGTTTCGGTGGTGGTTCCCCGCGGCACCGGCACGCCCAGCAATCGAAAGCTCACCGCCTTGCCAAAGTGGGCGTCGGCGACCAGGATGGTGCGCTGCGCGGAAAGAAGGACCGCCCCGCTCGGATGCAGGACCACGTCGGCATCCGCGATTCGGATTCTGAGCATGAAAACTGGCGCTGGAACTCGTGCGAAGGCGGTATTGTGTACGCCTCGCGGTGGCCTCGCACAAGAGCGGGCATCCCCCTGCGCCGCAGCAACGTCGCGGTGTCAGAGCATCCGCGCCAGGCAGGCCTCGAGATGCTCGGAGGGCGGGCGCTTGAAGCCGGAGCGCGCGAACCGCTGCAGCCGCCCGACCGCAAAGGCCGTGAGCAGCGACGCCCGTACCTGCGCATCCAGGACCGGCGTCGCCGAAGCGCCGGTATCCACGGCGCCGCGCAGGCTCTGCTTGAGGGTGGATTCGATCTTGTCGAAGAACTGGTTCATGCGCTGCTGCAGGCGATCGTTTTCGAACACCAGGGCGTCGCCGACCATGACCCGGGTCATGCCCGGGTTCTTCTCGGCGAAGTGCAGCAGCATGGCGACGATCTTCGCGGCCTGGCCGGTGCCGGGCGGTTCGCGCTCGCCAATCTGGTTGACCAGCGTGAAGACGCTTTGCTCGATGAACTCGATCAGGCCCTCGAACATCTGGGCCTTGCTGGCGAAGTGACGGTACAGCGCCGCCTCGCTCACGTCCAGCCGGGCCGCCAGCGCAGCGGTGGTGATGCGCTCGGCGCCGGGCTGTTCCAGCATGGTTGCCAGGGCCTGCAGGATTTGCACACGGCGTTCGCCCGGCTTGGGGCGCTTGCGCACCGGGGGCGCTGCTTCGGCCGCCACAGGAGGTTCCGGAGAGAGCTGCGAGTCGGGCATTGGTTGCAAGAAAGTGTGTTCAATTGATTCTCGCACACCCCGGACCCGGGCCTTATCCGGGTCGGCCCCACCCGCCGGGCTCGCGCCAAAACGGACCTACCCCGCGAAAAGCAGGGTCACGTCCGTCAATGCGAGCGGATCATCGTGCCGTAGGCCTGGTCGGTCAGGATTTCCAGCAGCATGGCGTGCGGCACCCGCCCGTCGATGATGTGCACCGAGTTGACGCCGCTCTTGGCGGCATCCAGCGCGCCGCTGATCTTGGGCAGCATGCCGCCGGAAATGGTGCCGTCGGCGAAGAGCTCGTCGATTTCGCGCGCCGTGAGATCGGTGAGCAGCTTGCCGCTCTTATCCAGCACGCCGGGCGTGTTGGTCAGCAGCACCAGTTTCTCCGCCTTGAGAACCGTCGCCAGCTTCCCGGCGACGACGTCGGCATTGATGTTGTAGCTTTCGTTCTGCTCGCCGAAGCCGATCGGCGAGATCACCGGGATGAACTGGTCGTCCTGCAAGGCCATCACCACGCTCGGGTCGATGGCCACGATGTCGCCGACCTGGCCGACATCGTGCTCCTTGTTCGGATCGGCGTTGTCGACCATCTTGAGCTTGCGGGCGCGAATCAGCCCGCCGTCGCGACCGGTCAGCCCCACGGCCTTGCCGCCGGCCTGGTTGATGAGGCCGACAATGTCCTGCTGCACCTCGCCAGCCAGCACCCATTCGACCACTTCCATGGTCTCCGCATCGGTGACGCGCATGCCCTGGATGAACTCGCCCTTCTTGCCCAGGCGGCTCAGCGCGGCTTCGATCTGCGGCCCGCCGCCATGGACGACCACCGGGTTCATGCCCACCAGTTTGAGCAGCACCACGTCCTCGGCGAAGTCGGCCTGCAACTCGGGATCGGTCATGGCGTTGCCGCCGTACTTGATGACCATGGTCTTGCCGTGGAACTGGCGGATATAAGGCAGCGCCTGAGCCAGGATTTCGGCCTTGTCGCGCGGCGCAATGTTGAGAAGGTCGGTCATGGGGGTCCTTGCAATGGGCCGAATTGTGCCGCAAGCGAAGGAGCCGCCCTAGCGCCGGAGCCAGCGCGGCACCTTGAAGCGGATGATGCTGGTGTAGGCCCAGACATAGGAGACGATAAAGATCAGGATGAACAGTATCAGCAGAGGGGTCCGGTTCCAGAACAGCACGGCCGGCGAGACGGTGAGCACCGCGAATCCCCACAGGTAAGGTGAAGTACGGTTGTTGCGCATCAGCATCCGGCGGGCCGCGTCATCGTGGAAGACCTGCCGCACGATCCGGCGGTAGACCAACTGGTGGAAATGAAGGGCGTCGGCCACCCCCGGCGACTGGCCTCGCGCGATCTTGCGGTAGATCGAAAAGACGGTCTCCCAGACCGGATAGATCAGCAGGAGCATTGGGAACCAGGGCGATACCTGCGGATGCCGCATCACCAGCAGGATGCTGGCGATGGCGATCACCACGCCCCAAAGGTAGGCGCCGCCGTCGCCAGCGAAAATCAGCCCTCGCGGGTAGTTCCAGAGCAGGAAGCCGGCCGTCGCGCCGGCCAATACCAGCACGGCGGCCGCCAGCTGACGATCGCCCACCTGCAGCGCGACATAGGCCAGCGCAAAGCAACAAATCAGCGCCACCGTGCCGGCCAGGCCGTTATAACCGTCGATCAGGTTGAATGCATGCGGGAGGCCGCCGACCGCCAGCACGGCCAAAGTCACTCCGAACCAGGGGCTGGCCGACCACCAGCTGTCGACTCCCGCGAGGTCCAGGCGGGGCACCACCAGATCCAGCAGCCAGACCGCCAGCACGGCCGCGAAAACGGTGACGATCAGCCGGTTGCGCGCCGCCAGGCGCTGTGTCAGATCTTCCAGGAGGCCGGCGGCCGTGGGGATCGAAGCGACGGCCCAGAGCGCGGCCAACGTGGTCGTTTGACCCTGGATGTGGTTAGCGAAGTTCAGGTGCTGGGACAGGGCCATCCAGCACCACCCCAAAGTGCTGGCCGCCCACATCGCCAGACCGCCGAGGCGAGGCACCTGACCCAGGTGAAACCGCTGCGGCGCCTCGGCTGCGTAGCGCCTGGTGTGTCCGCGCGCGTAGCGGACCAGCAAGGCCGTTCCCAGCGTGGCAGCGGCAAAACACAGTAGCAGCAGGAAGAGCATGCACGGATGTCGTCGCGTTCCCGCTGGGCATCAGGCTGGGGCGAGGCGGGCCTGGTACTGGCGCAGGGGCGGTCCGGCCCACAGCCGCAGCAGACTGCGAATATGCCAGCCCATGTGGCGGCCCGGGGTGCGGCTGCCCCAGCTGGCATCGTGTGTCGCGGCCACATCGGCCGCTGCCAATTTCCAGCCGGCCAGTTGCAGCCGCAGGCAGAAATCGACGTCCTCGCAATACATGTAGAAGCGCTCGTCGAAACCGCCCAGGCTGCGCCAGGCGACGGACCGCACCATCCAGAACGCGCCGCTGACCCAATCGACGCGCCGTTGCGGCAGCTTGAGCAAATGCCTGCGCAGCAGAGCCAGGGGAGTCACCAGCTCGCGTTCGTTTTCCTGGCGCGAGCCGTCCGGATTAAAGAGCAAGGGGTAGGCGCAGCCGACCCTGGGCTCGCGCAGGCGTTCCAGGAGCTTTTCCCACACCGCGGCGTCACGCACCTCGATATCGGGGTTCAGGACGCAGAAATATGCGGTGCTGCAGTGGCCGAACGCCCGGTTGTGATTGGACCCGAAACCGGCTTGCTCGTCGTTGAACAGCTCAGTGAAGCGGAACGGCCAGCCACCGGGCGGAGCCGCCACGGGCTCCGATGGAACGTTGTGGGTCAGCACCACGTGACGAATATGCCCGCCATGCAAGTCGCACAGTTGCCCCAGGAGCCTCTCCAGGCAATCATCGTGCCCGTGACTGACGATTGACACCGTAACCGTGGGGGACGCAGGGTTGCCCGGTGACGTAGACCGGGCATTTACAATTGGCGTGATCAAGACATGGTCATTCAGGACGGATAGGCATGATTTTACTAACAGGCGGCTGCGGTTTCATCGGATCGGCTTTTTTGCTGCAATGGCTGAGCCATACCGACGAGCCCGTGGTCAACCTCGACCTGCTGACGTACGCCGGAAATCCGGCCAATCTGGCAAGCATTCAAGACGATCCGCGCTACCACTTCGTGCAGGGTGATATTGCGGATTCGAAGGTGGTGGCCTCGCTCCTTGCCAGGTACCGGCCGCGAGCGGTGCTCCACTTCGCAGCCGAAAGCCACGTGGACCGATCGATTTCAGGACCCCTCGCATTTGCGGAAACGAATGTGGTGGGCACGCTGAAGCTGTTGGACGCAGCGCTGGCCTACTGGAGAACTCTGGAATCGCCAGCGGCTGCCGCATTCCGGTTCCTTCATGTCTCAACCGACGAGGTCTACGGCTCCTTGGGGCCGGATGCGGCGGGGTTCACAGAAGCGAACCGCTACGAACCCAATAGCCCCTATTCGGCCTCGAAGGCCGCCTCCGATCATTTTGTGCGGGCCTACCGGCACACCTATGGTCTCCCCACGCTGACGACCAACTGTTCCAACAACTACGGGCCGCGCCAGTTCCCCGAGAAACTGATCCCTTTGATGATCCACAACGCGTTGCACGCGAAGCCGATGCCGGTGTACGGCGACGGCCAGCAGATACGCGACTGGCTTCACGTGGATGACCATTGCCACGCGTTGCGCGCCGTTCTTGACCGAGGGCGGGTCGGCGAAAGTTACAACATCGGCGGCCGTTCCGAACTCAGCAATATGGCCGTGGTGGAGGCGATTTGCCGGAATCTGGACATTTTGCGCCCCCGAGCGGGCGGCCAGCCGCACGCGTCACTCATCGCCCATGTAGGAGACCGGCCCGGCCATGATCGGCGCTACGCAATTGACGACAGCAAGATATCGGGCGAACTCGGCTGGAATCCCTCGATTGCATTCGACGAGGGTGTCCGGCAGACCGTCCAGTGGTACCTCGATCATGAAGATTGGGTCCAGTCGATCGTGAGCGGCGCCTACCGCAGATCGGCGCAAAGAAATTACAGCGCATCTACTGAGTTTGTGGCGCGGGCCGTGGCTTGAAAGACCGATGACGCAGTCAAAGGGTGACCTCCATGTCTATCTGCGCTCCATTGCTCAGGGGGAGCGGACCTCCCTGTCGGTCCTTGCCGGCATGGTGACTCCGGGCAGCCGGGTGCTCGACCTCGGGACCGGCAGCGGAGCACTTGGCCAGCACCTGCGCGAGCACGCGGCTTGCACGGTGGACGGCGTGACGATCAACGAGCGCGAGGCCGACCTGGCCCGGCCGTATTACCGCCGCGTCGTGGTCGCCGATCTGGAAGATCCGGGATGGATTTCCGAGTTTTCGGGCGAACACTTTGATTTCATCGTTTGCGCCGATGTGCTGGAACATCTGCGCGATCCACAGTCGGCGCTGACGGCCTGCGGCCAATTGCTGGCGCCCGGCGGCCGCGTTCTCATTTCGATCCCCAATGCGGCTTATGGAGGGCTGGTTGCCGAGTTGCTGCAAGGCGATTTCAGGTACCGCAAGGAAGGTCTTCTCGACCGAACCCACCTTCGCTTCTTTACGCGACGCTCGATGGTGGAGTTCCTTTCTGGCGAGGGGTGGACAGTCGACGCCATCGAGCCGATCGACCGGCCCCTGCCCGAGTCGGAATTCAACGTCGCTTTCGATCAGCTGCCACCGGCCGTTGCGCGCTACCTGGTGGCGCGGCGCGACTCGGCAGCCTACCAACTGGTGTTCGCTGCCCACCCAGCCTCTGCCCTTGCCGGTGTCCAGGCCACGGGAGTCGAGAGCGGCCCGGTCGTTCCGCTTTTTTCGGCCGAACTTTACATTGGCCACGACAGGGGGTTCGACGAACGGTCAAAGGTCATGGCCACCGGAGTGATCGGCGAGGAACGGCAGATTTTGCGATTCGCGATCCCGGTCGGCAGCGAGCCGCCCACCGGCCTGCGTCTGGACCCGGCAGACCGGCCCGGCTTTCTCCACCTGCATCGCATCACCTTGCTGTCCGGGGAGAGGGTCCTATGGCGCTGGGATGCCCAGGCGGATGGCCTTGATGCGCTCCAGAATGCCGAACACCAGGACATGTTGCTGCGCTCGCCATGGCCCAGCCGGGCGGCGCTGGTACTGCTGCACGGCGACGATCCCCGGCTGGTGCTTCCTGTGCCCGCCGAGGCCCTGCGAGAGTGCATCGAGCCGTCACAAGCAGTGCTCGAAGTGGAACTGGGTTGGCCGATGTCGGCTGATTACATGGCGCTTGTGGAAGCTGTCGGACCCCTGCGCCAGCAGACGCAAGAGGCGCGCGATGCCGCTGATCAGGAAATCCGGCAGGCCCGGCTCGCGGCAGACCACGCACGGCTCGAGGTGGACCGGGCGCGGGCAGAGGCCCGTTCTGAAGTTGAAAGAGCCAACGCCCAGGCGGAGCGGGATCGCGCGATGGCTCAAGCGGAAGTCGATCAGGCGAAGCGCCTTGCGCAGGAGGTTCGAGCGGATGCGCAGCGGCAAGCCGACGAGCTGAGCGCTCGCCAGCGCGCCTTGGGCGACCAGTTGCTCGCGCTGAAGGAGCACAACATCCGGATCGCAGAGGAGAAGAACCTGCTGGCCCGGCAAAAATTGGCGCTCCAGGCTGACCTGAAGCATGTTGGTGGGCTTTACGATGCGCTCGGCAACCACCTGCGGTGGATCGAAAACTCCACGGTGTTTCGCGCAACCCGCCCACTGGTTCGGGCCAAGATGGCCCTGGAGCGGCTGACCGGAAAGCGTCCCCCCGAAATGCCCGCTCCCACCGTCCAGGCACGCCCGATCGAGCCGGTGGCCGAGGTCGTGGATGTGATCGTGCCGGTGTATCGGGGGCTGGAGGATACCCGCCTGTGCGTCCGGTCGGTCCTGTCAAGTCGGTGCGCCACGAAATGGCGGCTGATCGTCCTGAACGATGCCAGCCCCGAGCCAGAACTCACCGAATGGCTGCGCGCGACCAGCCGGCAGGACAGCAGGATCGTGCTGCTTGAGAACGAGGAAAACCTCGGCTTTGTCGGTACGGTCAACCGCGGGATGGCCGTTAGCGACAGCAATGACGTCCTGCTTCTTAACAGCGACACTGAAGTTGCCAATGACTGGCTGGACCGGCTGCGGCGGTCGGCCTACAGCGACGCACGCGTCGCGACGGTCACGCCGTTTTCCAACAACGCCACCATCTGCAGCTATCCGCGGTTTTGCGAGCCGAACGAGCTCCCACCGGGCTGCGACACCGCCCGCCTGGACTCACTGTTCGCCGGCGCCAATCCAGGCCAGGTGATCGATGTGCCAACCGGCGTGGGCTTTTGCATGTACATCCGGCGCGATTGCCTCGACGCCGTCGGCTTGTTCGACGTCAAGAACTTCGGCAAGGGCTATGGCGAGGAAAACGATTTCTGCCGCCGGGCCGCGGAATCGGGCTGGCGCAACCTCCATGCACTCGACACGTTTGTGCTGCACACCGGCGGCGTCAGCTTCGGCGACAGCAAGAGCCAGCGCGAGCGCGACGCCGTCGAGAAACTGCGCAGGTTACATCCCACCTATGACGGCGTCGTTCACGAATTCGTGGCGACCGATCCGGCACGCAGCGCGCGCTTTGCAGTCGATCTGGCCCGTGTCCGGGCCGCGGCGCTGCCATGCATTCTGGCGATCACCCACGACCGGGAGGGCGGCACCCTGCGGCATACCGCCGAACTGGCCGACCATCTGCGCGGCAAGGCGACGTTCTTCACACTGACTCCGGCGCCGGGCGGCGCAGTCCGGCTGGGACTGCAGGAGCGCGGCGCCGGCTTCCAGGTGGAATTCTCGCTGCCGGGACAGTGGCAGTCGCTGCTCGACGTGCTGCGGGGGCTGGGCATCGTGCACCTGCACTATCACCACGTGCTGGGTCACCGTGAGGAAGTACTGCGACTGGGGGAGGAACTGGGCGTGCCTTGGGACTTCACCACGCACGACTTCTACAGCATGTGCCCGCAGATTTCGCTCACGGACAATACCGACCGTTACTGTGGCGAGGAAGGCGACGGTCAATGCGGGCGCTGCCTGAAGCGCACACCGGCGCCAGGCGGATTGGACATCGCATCCTGGCGCGAGCGCCACGGCCACCTGTTGACAAATGCGCGTCACGTTCTCTCGCCGAGCCGTGACACGGCTCGGCGTTACGCGCGCAGGTGGCCGGCCGCGGATGTGCGCTTGGCACCCCACACCGACCTCGCCGAGTTGTCCCATTTGCCGGTCCCAGAGGTCGTGCCATTGAACCCGGGTGCGCCTCTCAAGGTGGTCGTGCTCGGCGCGCTCAGCCGCATCAAAGGGGCCGATCTGCTGGAAGACGTGGCGGTGCTGGCGGCAAACAGCGCTGCCCCAGTCGAATTCCACCTTCTTGGATTCGCCTACCGCGAATTGCGCAAACAGCCGCGGGCGTCATTGACCGTCCATGGGCCTTACCAGGAAAGCGATCTGCCGGGCCTGCTGCGCTGGATCAAGCCAGACCTGGTTTGGTTTCCTGCCCTGTGGCCTGAAACCTACAGCTACACACTGAGTGCTTGCCTGGCTGCGGGCCTGCCGGTGGTGGCACCCGATATCGGCTCCTTCCCCGAGAGGTTGAGTGGGCGCCCGTGGAGCTGGGTGGTTCCTTGGGACATGCCAACCGGAGGCTGGCTGGCCTTCTTCGCCAAATTGCGAGAGACAAACTTCGCAACCGGGCTGACGCCCGCCCCCCCTGGGGAGATTGCCGCAAGCAGCGTCGACGACCGGATCGGAAGCTGGTCCTACGACACCGACTACCTGCTGCAGGTGGTGCCCGCGATCGCACCCCTTGCGCCGGATCCCGAACTGCTGGCTGCGCTCGGAGCGGCCCAAGGTCAAGGGGTGGAGCGGCAGCGCCGAAGGCTCAAGCACTGGACGCTGAGCGCCCTGGTCAAGTTGCGTGCTGCTCCTCCCCTCAGGAGCGTGGCACGGGCCATCCCGCTCCGGTGGCAGACCCGGGTCAAGAGCTGGCTGCGCGCCTAGCATGAGCGCGCAACCAGCCGCCTGGTCGTCACCCGTGACGGGTTTTGTCGACCGGCAC
Source organism: Comamonadaceae bacterium (assembly GCA_012274225.1). GTDB lineage: Bacteria > Pseudomonadota > Gammaproteobacteria > Burkholderiales > Burkholderiaceae_C > Ramlibacter. The sequence continues at coordinate 13,513 of JAAOZX010000249.1, forward strand.
CAGCGCGCGCTTTCGTGCCTCATTTCATTTGCCATCCTGATGGCGCTGCATCAGCTGTTTCGCGGCGGGAATGCACAGCCGTTCGATGCCGGCGAGTACTGGCGTCTTGCCTCCCCCAGCGTGTTCGGAAGAGAGCCAAGTTTCCGCGGCTATGTCTTTCCTGCGCTGCTGTTGCCCCTGCATTTCCTGTGCGGCCTGATGACCGACCCGGCTCCCCTGTTCCGTCTCGGGATGTCGGCCAGCTACGGGGTGGCACTGCCGCTTCTGGTCCCCGCGAGCTTTCAGGAGTTATTCGGGGGCAAGGTTACGTTCTGGCGCCGCCTGCTGCCGGTCATCCTGCTGGCCGCGCTGTTTCCGGGCCTTCTGATCTATCCGCTCAGTGACTTGCCCGCTTTGCTGCTGGCGTTGGGCGCGCTTTATTGCACATTGCGCGGAATGCGGCAGACCGCAGCGGGCCGCTTCCTTGGCATGCTTGCCGCAGCCGGGGTTTTGATCGGGGCCGCATACAACACCAGGACCGTCTATCTTTTCGTCCCGCCGGGACTGCTGGTTCTGCTGGCCTTGCTGGCCACCCACGCCACGCGGATCCGCTGGCTTTCGCGATGGGCAGGCATCGCAGCGCTTGGGGCTGGCCTGATCACAGTGTCGTTGCCGCAACTGCTCATCAACCAGCGCACGCATGGCGTTTCCAGCCTGGCAGTCCAGGCGCAGGTCGACAACCACAGCCTCTTCGCCAATCAACTGGTCTGGGGCCTGACCCTTCAGCGCTACGAGACCACGGTGAACCCCGAAGCGCCCGCGCCGTCCGTGTTCTACCTCGATCCCGACGGCGAACAATTGTTCCACGAGGTCGCGGGCCAGGGCGACCTCTTTTCCCTGCGGTATTACTTGAAAGTGGTGGCCAAACACCCGGTGCACTTCCTGTCGCTGTACACACGCCATGTGATCAACGGCCTGGACGTGCGCGATGGCATCGTCTACACCCGCAAGCCGTCACCCTTGCGCACACCGACGGCATTGTTCAACTTCGCGGTCCTCGCGCTGGCCTGCTGGGTTGCCTGGTCGCTGCGCGTCAGGTCGTCGTCGCAGCCGCTGCCGCCTGGCGTGCGGCCAGCCCCGGCGACATGGCGCTGGTCGCTGCTGATTCTGCTGCTGCCGGTGGTGACGATACTGCCCGGCGCCGTGGAAACGCGGTTCTTCCTGCCACTGCACCTGCTTGCCTATTGCATGATCGCGTTCCACTTCGATGCGCAGGATCTGCGGCACAGCGCCAGCAAGCACGGACGGGTCCTCATCCTCGCGACAGTCGCCGCGGCAGCCGTCTTCTTTGCGGTGTCGTCCTCGACGATGGCGCAGATTCGATACAGCTGGCCGGACGTTTACCGGCACGGGTTGCCAACGAAATAGCCGCGACGCTCAGCGGCGCACGAAGATGCGATCGGCTTCGCCCCAGAAATGCCACGCCGGTGGATCCTCGCGAATCGCCTCGTCCAGGAAGGCGAACACGTCCTGCATGAGTTGCGCCAGGTCTTCATACACCCCCAACTGGTGTATGCGCAGAAGACGCCGGCCGGTGCCAACGTTCAACCCGGTGAGATACACAGTTACCGGCAACCGCTTGTCCACCGCGAGGCGGAAAAGGCCGCGCGGCACCCTGGCCCTCATGCCGAGCAATCCGATCTCTTCGCTGGCGCTGACCTGGTCAGCCGGCACATCGATCGCGGCCATGACCTGCTCGCCACGTTGCAATGCCCCCAGGACCGGGCGCAGGCTGCCCGAAGTGTCCAGCGCGGGGCAACCCAGCGAGCGGGTCACTTCAGCCGTTCTGGCGCGCGCATAGGCCAGCAATACGCGACGGCCGGCAAAGTGCGCTCCGTTGAGCGGCGCAACCAGTGGATGGGCTGTCAGTCCCGATTTGCGGGCATGGCGCAGGGCCCACATGCCAGCCCCCCAATGGAAAGTACAGATGAGGCCCGGCTGGCCCGCCGGTGGCCACTCGCCCTGCACGTCCAGATGTCGGGCGAGCCAGCGATCGGACCGGGTCCTGGCGAGGTACAGGTCGGCATGGTCCACCAGGGCGATGACTCTTCGCACCAGTAACCAGTGGGCCGCGTCGCCCACCCAGCCACGGGCACCGGCCTGCGCCAAGGCTGCATTGGTTGCGTCCGCGTAGGGACTCATTGCCCGCGCGAGCCGGCGCAGCAGGCGGAAGGCCAGACTCCAGGGCAACAAGGCGGCCAGGCCCGGCAGCAACACCAGCTCGAGAAGGTCGCGTCCCTCCACCTGCAGGCGCTTGAGCCAGAGGTTCATGGCTGGTGACCTCAGGTCCAGTGATGAGGCAACTGAACGAGCCCCGGCACCAAGCTCGGAAACTCCCAGCCGAAGTCGGTGCAGTGCAGCCACTCGTCATAGATCACCAGGCCCTGGGAGTCAGCCAGATAAGCGCTCAGCACGTATTCGCCGGAATGCAGCGGCAGCG
>JAAOZX010000250.1 GCA_012274225.1 Comamonadaceae bacterium
CCCAGGCGGCCGCCCCAGTTGTGAACGCCAGCGCCGCTGCCGGAGGTGGAGAACGCGGCGTCCTGCGCCGAGTAACTCACCAGCGCGAGCAACCAGAAGACCAGGGCCGCCAAGCCCAGAACCAGGGCGATTTCGTGGGCAAAGCGGCCGACTCGGGCCCGCTGCGCGGAGTCGGCCGCACGAGGGTTGTTCAGGGTATTGAGTGAATAGGTCATGGGGCAGGCTGCAAGCTTAACGCAGCAGGGCCGCTACGCCATCGCACGATGCACGCATCGCGGGTCGGGCCCGCAACATCTTCACCCCAGTGTTGCCAACCGGTCCTTGATCAGCATGGAGCCGTCTTCGCGGGTTTCGATGAAACCGCGGTCTTCCAGGTCCTTCATCACGCGGCTGACCATCTCGCGCGAGGCGCCCACCATCTTGGCGATGTCCTGCCGGGACATGCGTTCACGGATCGTCATCAGCCCTTCGCGGTCAGGCGCCGCGAACTCGAGCAGGGCCCGCGCGACGCGCCCGTAGACGTCCATCAGCGCCAGCGACTCGATCTTGCGGTCGGCTTGCCGCAGGCGTTGCACCAGGCCCCTCATGATGGCGTAGGCCATCGAGCTGTTCTCCGGCAGGCAGCGCGCAAACTCGGCGCGGCCCAGCGTCAGCATGTCGGTCTGCACTTCGGCGCGGACAGTGGCCGAATGCGGCTCGTTGTCGATCAGGCTCATTTCACCGATGTAGTCGCCCGGCTGCAGGGTGGCCAGGATCACCTCGCGGCCGCGCTTGTCGGCGGTGACCACGCGGACCCGACCGGTGAGGATGATGAACAGGGTGTTGGATTTCTGCCCTTGCTCGACGACGATCTCGCCGCGCTTGAAACGGCGCTTGGTGACCGATTCCGCCACGGACTCCGCCTGGTTGGCTGTCAACAGCGCAAACAGCGGCACGCGCCGGATCAGTTCCAGATTGGACAACATCGACATTGATCAAGTTCCTTCCGCGCGCGGTGGTGGGTTCTTACAATCGGCCCATTGACCTCGGCAAATGCACAAGCCCGGCAGACGGTTGATACTTGCCGGTCGGCCCCCAAAATGTACACCCAGCAGTGTGCTTTCCACACAGGTATTCCACCATGCCCGACATCCAGCACGCCAAAGTCCTGATCCTCGGTTCCGGCCCTGCCGGCTACACCGCCGCCGTCTACGCTGCGCGAGCCAACCTCGAGCCGGTATTGATCACCGGCATCGCCCAGGGCGGCCAGTTGATGACCACCACCGAAGTGGACAACTGGCCCGCCGACGTCCATGGGGTGCAAGGGCCCGACCTGATGCAGCGGTTCCTGGAGCATGCCGAACGCTTCAAGACCCGGATCATCTTTGACCACATCAACAAGGTCGACTTCGGCAAGCGTCCGTTCACGCTGACGGGCGACAGCGGCCAATACAGCTGCGATGCCCTGATCATCGCGACCGGCGCCTCGGCCAAGTACCTGGGCTTGCCGTCCGAGCAGGCCTTCATGGGCCGCGGCGTATCCGGCTGCGCCACCTGCGACGGCTTTTTCTATCGCGACCAGATCACTTGCGTGGTCGGCGGCGGCAACACCGCCGTGGAAGAGGCGCTCTACCTGTCCAACATCGCCAGCAAGGTCTACCTGGTGCATCGGCGCGACAAGTTCAAGGCCGAACCGATCCTGGTGGACAAGCTGATGGAAAAAGTGAAGACCGGCAAGATCGAGCTCAAGACCTTCCAGGTGCTCGAAGAAGTGCTGGGAGACGCCAGCGGCGTGACCGGGGTGCGGCTGAAGGACACCCGGTCGGGGCAGACCGAAGACCTGACGCTGCAGGGTTGCTTCATCGCCATCGGCCATCAGCCCAACACCGACATCTTCAAGGGCCAGCTCGAGATGAAGGAGGGCTACATCCTCACCAAATCGGGCCTGCAGGGTTTCGCCACCATGACCAGCGTGCCGGGGGTGTTCGCCGCCGGCGACGTGCAGGACCATGTGTACCGGCAGGCCATCACCAGCGCCGGCACCGGTTGCATGGCTGCGCTGGACGCCCAGCGGTTCCTGGAGCAGGCGCAGGCCTGACGCCGGGCCGGGGGCTGGGAAAGCGCTATAATTCAAGGCTTTGCACGGGTTACCGCCACCCTTCTGGCGAGGTCAGGCAGGAGCGAGGATGGGCATGCGCCGCATCCGCCAGTGACTGCCGTTTCATGATATCGGAGTGCTTATGGCACGCGTATGCGACGTGACGGGCAAGGGCCCAATGAGCGGGAACAATGTTTCCCATGCCAACAACAGAACCAAGCGCCGGTTCCTGCCGAACCTGCAATACCGCCGTTTCTGGGTCGAGACCGAGAATCGCTGGGTGCGCCTGCGCGTTTCCAGCGCCGCGCTGCGGCTGATCGACAAGAACGGCATCGACGCCGTGCTCGCCGACCTGCGTGCCCGCGGCCAAGCCTAAACTTCTTCTAAGGACACCATCATGGCAAGCAAAGGCGGACGCGAAAAAATCAAGCTGGAATCCTCCGCGGGTACCGGCCATTTCTACACCACGAGCAAGAACAAGAAGACCATGCCCGAGAAGATCTCGATCATGAAGTTCGACCCCAAGGCTCGCAAGCATGTGGAATACAAAGAGACGAAGCTGAAGTAACGCATCGGCCTTCAGCAAAAAGCCCCGCACTGCGGGGCTTTTTCATTGCCCAAACCGCCATCGCGCTCGGCGTCAGCGGCACGGTGGGCCACGGCCAGTCTCACTGCCGCCTCGGGTCGGAGGGATACCGATCGCGGCTGTCGGGGACGCCGTCTGCGTCGCGATCGCGTCGCTGGGCCTGCCAGTCGCGCGAGTTGGGTCGATGCGGTTGCCGTTGCCAGCCCGGCGCCGCGGCAGGCGGGTAGCCATAGCGGGTGTAGCCATCCGGATAGACGTTGGCGCCATAACGCGGGTCAGCCCAGCCGCGATTGCCCTGCCAGTACTCCAGTTCGCCCGAGGGACCGCGCACGGTGCCGGGCGGCACATCGGCCGGGCGGGTTCCGCCAGCGGTGGCTTGGTCATATTGGCTCGCCTGGGCGAACGCCGACGCGCCTGCGGCGAGGCCGGCAACAGCCACTGCCGTCAATATCAGTTTTCTCATGGTGACTCCTTGCTGCGAGGCGGTTTGCGACCCGCATGAGGCATTGGATACCCGACGCAGTGTCTGCGTCATGTCTGCAGCGCGCCGACTCCGTGTCGGACGGTTACCGAAAGCATCGTCGGGAGCGGCCTTCAGCCGACAAAAAGCCCCGACCAGCGGGGCTTCTCGATTCCTTGACCGCGAAACGGGATCTATGCGCGAGCGGCCCGCAATTTCTGCGAGAACTGCTGCAGAGCGACGATGCCACTTTCCTCGGCCCGGCGGCACCAGGCCTGCAGGTCAGCAGCGAGCTGCTCGCGGGAATGCGAAGTGTTGAGCCACAGCTGGCGCAACTCCTCGCGCATCGTGACCATCTTGTCCAGCACCGGATGGGCCGCTCGCGCCTGCGCCAGTTGAGGGCGGGCCGAAGCCGGCACGCGGTCGTCATCGCGGTGCAGCCAGCGCTTGGCCGCCTTCAGGGGCGACAGATCGGCCTGCCTTTTCTTCAGCTGCGCCAGCTCGGCCTTGCAGACCCGGCGCATGTCGCGGGCGTAGCCGGCCATGACTTCGTAGCGGTTGGCGATCAGCGCCTCCAGTGTCTTCTCGTCGGCCACCGGCTTCACTGCGCCCAACTGCAGCTTGGGCGGGACCTTCTTCACGGTGGCCCAGCCGATCCTGCGCATCAGCGAGATGTAGAGCCAGCCGATGTCGAACTCGTACTTCTTCACCGAAAACTTGGCCGCGGTGGGATAAGTGTGGTGGTTGTTGTGCAGTTCCTCGCCGCCGATGATCAGGCCCCACGGCGAGATATTGGTGCTGGCGTCGGGCGCCTCGAAGTTGCGATAGCCCCAGTAGTGGCCGATCCCGTTGATGATGCCGGCGGCGGTGATCGGGATCCAGGCCATCTGCACGGCCCACACGGCCAGGCCCGCAAAGCCGAACAGAGCCAGGTTCAGGATCAGCATGAGGCCAACGCCTTCCCAGCTGTAGCGGGTGTACAGGTTGCGCTCGATCCAGTCGTCGGGCGTGCCATGGCCGAACTTGGCCATGGTTTCCGGCACCTTGGCTTCGGCCCGGTAGAGTTCGGCGCCGCGCCACAGCACCGTATCGATGCCCCGGGTCTGCGGGCTGTGCGGGTCCTCCGCCGTCTCGCATTTGGCGTGGTGCTTGCGGTGGATCGCGACCCATTCCTTGGTCACCATGCCGGTGCTCAGCCACAGCCAGAAGCGGAAGAAATGCGAGGGGATCGGGTGCAGATCCATTGCGCGATGCGCCTGGGCCCGGTGCAGGAAGATGGTGACGCTGGCGATGGTGACATGGGTGGTCACCAGCGTGTAAAGAACGATCTGCCACCAGGACAGGTTCCACAGGCCGTTGGCGAGCCAGTCAATCGCCGCGCTCAGCACGGCCCAATCGGGAAGCAACATAGGGGAGTGAATCTCTTTCTGGGAATTGTCGGCAAAGGCCAACGAGTCTATGAGTGATTTTAGTGTGAATGGTTCAAGTGCGTGCGCTGGCGCCCGCAACCCGGGCCCAAGCGGCCGACATTGTCAATTCTTCGTCCACAGGGCGGCAAAAAAACCGTCGGTGCGATGGCGATGCGGCCACAGCCGCAGGTAATCCATGCCTGAGTCGCCACCACTGCACAGGCCGTCGGCGCCCTCGATCTTCAATTGCGACAGGACTTCGCCGGCCGCCAGCGGCGTGAAATCGAGATGGTCCTTGCTGAAAGCCAGCGCAATTGCCTCGTTTTCCTGCGGCAGCAGGCTGCAGGTGGCATAAACCAGCCGCCCGCCCTGCTTGAGCAGGCGCGCCGCGCTGGCCAGGATGGCCGCCTGCTTCGCGGTCATCTCCTGCACCGACTGCGGCGATTGGCGCCATTTGAGGTCGGGATTGCGGCGCAAGGTTCCCAGTCCCGAGCAAGGCGCATCCACCAGCACCCGGTCGATCTTGCCCGCCAGCCGCTTGATGCGGTCGTCGCGCTCATGGGCGATCGCGGCGGGATGGACGTTGGAAAGCTTGCTGCGGGCCAACCGGGGCTTCAGGGCATCGAGACGATGGGCCGAGGTGTCGAAGGCATAGAGCCGCCCGGTGTTGCGCATGGCCGCGCCGATCGCCAGGGTCTTGCCGCCGGCCCCGGCGCAAAAATCCACCACCATTTCGCCGCGCCGGGCATCCAGCAACAAGGCGAGCAACTGCGAGCCTTCGTCCTGCACTTCCACGGCGCCGCGGGCAAAGGCGTCGTACTGGGTCAATGCCGGCTTGCCCTCCAGCCGCAGACCCCACGGCGAATAAGGCGTGGGGTCGGACGCGATGCCGGCCAATTTGAGCTCATCCTGCACGTCGGCGCGCTTGTCGGTCAGGGTGTTGACCCGCAAGTCCAGCGGCGCCGGCCGGTTCAGGCTGTCGGCCAGTGCCATGAACTCAGCCCCCAACTGGTCCTTGAGCGGCTGGACCAGCCATTCGGGCAGGTTGTGGCGATGGCGCTCCAGCAGATCGGCCGGAACGATCGCGTCGCACTGGTCGAGCCAGCGCTTTTCCTGCTCGCTCAACGCGCTTTTCAGGAAATCGCGCGGCCCGTTGAAACCCAGGATCGCCATGCGCCGCTCCTTCGGCCCGCTGCCCGAGGGCGACAGATGATCGAACAGCAGCTTCCTGCGCAGCACGTTGTAGACGGTTTCGGCCAGCGTGGCGCGCTCGCGCGGGCCCAGCGAGCGGTTGTCGCGGAAGTAACGCGACACCACGGCGTCGGCCGGATGGTCGAATTTCAGGGTGAGCTTGACCAGTTCGGCGCAGGCGTCCAGCAGGGCTTTGGGATGCATGGGCTATTGTCCCATCGCGCTCGTCTCTGGAAAAAGCCGCTGCGCG
>JAAOZX010000035.1 GCA_012274225.1 Comamonadaceae bacterium
GCGCTATGTGACGCTGCCCAACATCATGAAGGCCAAGAAGAAGCAGCTGGAGGTGTTCAAGCCGGCCGACCTGGGGGTGGAAGTCAAGAACCACCTGAAGACCCTGAAAGTGACCGAGCCGCCCAAGCGCTCGGCCGGGGTCAAGGTACCCGACGTCGCCACGCTGGTGGCGAAGCTGAAGAACGAAGCGAAGGTCATCTAGACGAACAGCAACAGCCGGACGCAAAAGGCGCAAAGGAACGCAGAAGACGCAAAAGAGACCAAGCTTGAAATTCAATTGAATTCTTCTGCGTCCTTTGCGTACTTTTGCGTCCTCTGCGTCCGGTATCCCGAATTCGAATCCATGGAGCACGCATGACATCCCTCGTAATCGCTGAACACGACAACGCATCCATCAGGCCCGCCACGCTGAACACCGTCACCGCCGCTGCGAAATGCGGAGGCGAGGTGCATGTGCTGGTGGCCGGGCATAACGCCGGCGCTGCTGCCGCTGCTGCAGCGCAGATCGCAGGAGTTTCCAAGGTCATCCACGCCGACGCCGAACACCTGGCCCACGGCCTGGCCGAGAACATGGCTGCGCAGGTGCTGGCCATCGCCAGTGCCTACAGCCACATCCTGTTTCCGGCAACCGCCAGCGGCAAGAACATCGCCCCGCGGGTGGCCGCCAAGCTGGACGTCGGCCAGATCTCGGACGTGACCAAGGTCGACAGCGTCGACACCTTCGAGCGGCCGATCTACGCCGGCAACGCCATTGCCATCGTGCAGAGCCTGGACGCTACGAAGGTCATCACCGTGCGCACCACCGGCTTCGACGCCGCTCCCGCCACCGGCGGCTCGGCCGCGGTGGACAAGATCGCCGCCGCGCCGGACGCGGGCAAGTCCACCTTCCTGGGCAACGAGATCGCCAAGAACGACCGGCCCGAACTCACGGCCGCCAAGGTGATCGTCTCGGGCGGGCGCGCGCTGGGCTCGGCCGAGAAGTTCAACGAGGTGATGACGCCGCTGGCCGACAAGCTCGGAGCCGCCCTGGGCGCCAGCCGCGCGGCGGTGGACGCGGGCTATGCGCCCAACGACTGGCAGGTCGGGCAGACCGGCAAGATCGTGGCGCCGCAGTTGTACATCGCAGCGGGCATCTCCGGGGCGATCCAGCACCTGGCCGGCATGAAGGATTCCAAGGTGATCGTGGCGATCAACAAGGACGAAGAGGCGCCGATCTTCGCCGTGGCCGACTACGGCCTGGTGGCCGATCTGTTCGCGGCGGTGCCGGAACTGACCAAAGCACTGTAGAAGAGCGACCCCCTCCTCTTCGGGAGGAGGGCGGTGAGCCGGCGCATCGCGTGCAATGCTCCCATCCCCGCGTTGCCCCGACGGGGCAAACCACGACCAATGGAGACGACCATGAGCTACACCGCCCCCCTCAAGGACATGCTGTTCGATATCCGGCACCTGGCCCGCATCGACGAGATCGCGCGCATGCCGGGCTTCGAGGAGGCCGGCTTCGAGACCGCGCAGGCCGTGCTCGAAGAGTGCGCCAGGTTCAACGAGGGCGTGGTGGCGCCGCTGAACGTCGAAGGCGACCGCAATCCGTCGTCGTGGAAGGACGGGCTCGTCAGCACCACGCCGGGTTTCAAGCAGGCTTACGCGCAGTACGCCGAGGGCGGCTGGCAGGGCCTGCAGCATCCCGTGGACTTCGGCGGCCAGGGCCTGCCCAAGACGATAGGCGCGGCCTGCGGCGAAATGCTCAACTCCGCCAATCTCAGCTTCGCGCTGTGCCCGCTGCTCACCGACGGCGCGATCGAGGCGCTGCTCACGGCCGGTTCGGACGAGCTCAAGGCGATCTACCTGGAAAAGCTGGTGAGCGGGCAGTGGACCGGCACCATGAACCTGACCGAACCGCAGGCCGGCTCCGACTTGGCCATGGTGCGCACCCGCGCCGAGCCGCAGCCCGACGGCACCTTCAGGATCTTCGGTACCAAGATCTTCATCACGTATGGCGAGCACGACATGGCCGAGAACATCGTCCACCTGGTGCTGGCCCGCGTCAGCGGCGCGCCCGAGGGCGTCAAGGGCATCAGCCTGTTCGTGGTGCCCAAGTTCATGGTCGGCAAGGACGGCAAGCCGGGCGCGCACAACGACGTGCACTGCGTCAGCATCGAGCACAAGCTGGGCATCAAGGCGTCGCCCACGGCGGTGCTCCAGTTCGGCGACGAGGGCGGCGCGGCGGGCTACCTGGTCGGCCAGGAGAACCGCGGCCTGGAGTACATGTTCATCATGATGAATGCCGCGCGCTACGCCGTGGGCGTGCAGGGGATCGCGATTTCCGAGCGGGCCTACCAGTTGGCGGTGCAATACGCCAAGGACCGCGTCCAATCGCGGCCGGTCGATGGCTCGATCAACGCCAGCGCGTCCATCATCCACCACCCGGACGTGAAGCGCATGCTGATGACGATGCGCGCGGTCACCGAAGGCTGCCGGGCGCTGGCCAGCGTGGCCGCGGCCGCCTACGACGCCGCCCATCACCATCCCGACGCGCAAGTGCGCAAGCAGAACCAGCTCTTCTACGAATACATGGTGCCGCTGGTCAAGGGCTACAGCACCGAGATGAGCAACGAAATCACGTCGCTGGGCGTGCAGGTGCACGGCGGCATGGGCTTCATCGAGGAGACCGGCGCGGCCCAGTATTACCGTGACGCCCGCATCCTCACGATCTACGAAGGCACCACCGCGATCCAGGCCAACGACCTGGTAGGCCGCAAGACGGCCCGCGACGGCGGCGGCACCGCCAAGGCCATCGCGGGACAGATCGAAGTGACCGAGCGCGAACTGGCCAAGTCGGGCAGCGCGGCCGCCAAGGGCGTGCTCAAACGCCTCGCCGCCGCCCGCAAGGCCTTCCTGGAGGTGGTGGACTTCGTGGCGGGCAATACCAAGGCATCGCCGAACGCGGTGTTCGCCGGCTCCGTGCCGTACCTGATGCTGGCTGGAAACCTGATGGCCGGCTGGCAGCTGGCGCGTTCGCTGCTCGTGGCTGAGGAATTGCTGGCGAAGGGGGCGGGCGCCGGCGACGGCGAAGACCCGCAGTTCCTGCGCGCCAAGATCGTCACCGCTGGGTTCTACGCCGACCACGTCCTTGGCAAGGCGCCCGGCATGCGCGATGCCATCGTCGAAGGCGCCGAGAGCGTCACGGCGATGCCGCTCGAAGCGTTCTGATCGTTTCAATCGAACCTGGCGCTTGTCGCGGCAACGACAAGCGCGGCCGGCTTTTGTCGCCAGAATTGTTCATCCCCTCAACGGAGCCGCCATGTCCCTGCCCCCCGTGCTGCAACATCTCGCCCTGCCGGTGATCGGCTCGCCGCTGTTCATCATCAGCAACCCCAAGCTGGTGATCGAGCAGTGCAAGGCCGGCATCGTCGGCTCGATGCCGGCGCTCAATGCCCGGCCGGCCTCGCAGCTGGACGAATGGCTGCATGAAATCACCGAGACCCTGGCGGCCTGGACCCGAAACCATCCGGACCGCCCCGCAGCGCCGTTCGCGATCAACCAGATCGTGCACAAGAGCAACGACCGGCTGGACCATGACATGGAGATGGTGGTCAAGCACAAGGTGCCCATCATCATCACCTCGCTTGGCGCCCGGGTCGACGTCAACGAGGCCGTCCACAGCTACGGCGGCATCGTGCTGCACGACATCATCAACAATTCCTTCGCCCGCAAGGCCGTCGAAAAGGGCGCGGATGGCCTGATCGCCGTGGCAGCGGGCGCCGGCGGTCATGCGGGCATCAAGAGCCCGTTCGCCCTGATCCAGGAGATCCGCCAGTGGTTCGACGGGCCGCTGGTCCTGAGCGGCGCCATTGCCAACGGCGGCGCGGTGCTGGCCGCGCAGGCCATGGGCGCCGACCTGGCCTACGTCGGTTCGGCGTTCATCGCCACCCACGAGGCCCGCGCGTCCGAGGCCTACAAGCAGGCCATTGTCGATTGCAGCTCGGACGACATCGTCTATTCGAGCCTGTTCACCGGCGTGCACGGCAACTACCTGAAGCCGTCGATCCGCGCGGCCGGGCTGGACCCGGACAACCTGCCCGATAGCGACCCGAGCAAGATGAGTTTCGGCGGCGGCGAGGGCAGCAAGCCGAAGGCCTGGAAAGAGATCTGGGGCAGCGGCCAGGGCATAGGCGCCGTCACCTCCGTCGTCAGCACGGCCGAACTGGTGGCACGTTTGACACGCGAGTACCAGGCTGCGCGGGAGCGCGTGCTTCGCACGCCAGTGCCGGCCTGAGGTCTGCAGCCTGGGGGCGATTTGGCGCGCTGAGAAGGGCGCTTCGCATTCCAGCTAGTAGTCCGGCGCGCCCTGCCCGTAGCTGAGCGCCCGGGCCGGTCCCCAGAACACCCGGTACATGAAGATGGTGTAGCCGATGATCGCCGGCAGCGTGATCGCGACACCCACGAAGATGAACATCAGCGACTTGGTGGCGCTCGCGGCCTGCCAGACCGTGAGCCGGTCGATCACGATGTAGGGATACAGGCTGTAGGCCAGCCCGAGGAAGGACAGCACGAAGATCAGCACCGTGCCGGCGAACACCACCCAGCCGTAGCCGGCGGCCACGACATTGGGCCTGGAGGTCACGTGGAACGCGGCGTAGAACGCCAGCGCGCAGGCCACCGGAATGGGCAGCAGACCGATGAACTGCGGCATGGCGAACCAGCGGTCGAACACAGTCTGGCTGACCAGGGGCGAGGCCAGAGAAATGCCGATCAGCGCCAGCCCCATGGGCCAGAGGGCCGTGCGGGCCCAGGCCACCGCCTTGCGTTGCAGTGCGTCGCCGGTCTTCATGATCAGCCAGCCGGCGCCGAGCACGGCATAGCCCGTGGGCAGCGTCAGCGCGATGCCCAGGCTGAACAGCGATGAGCGCAGGCCGTGGTCGAAGCCGGTGAGGTAGCTGCCCAGCATCCAGCCCTGCGCCAACGCCGCGATCAGCGAGCCGAGCGAGAACAAGCCGTTCCACATGCCCTTGCGCGCCGCCCGCGCCTTGACCCGGAAATCGAACGAAACGCCGCGCAGGATCAGCGCCATCAGCATGACGGCTACCGGCAGGTACAGGGCCGACAGCACGATGCCGTGCGCCAGCGGGAAGGCGATCAGCAGCACGCCGATGCCCAGTACCAGCCAGGTTTCGTTCGCATCCCAGAACGGGCCGATGCTGGACACCATGACGTCCTTCTCCTCCTCGGTGGCGAACGGCAGCAGCATGCCGACCCCGAGGTCGTAACCGTCCAGCACCACGTAGGCCAGCAGCGCCAGCCCCATCACCGCCATGAAGAACAGCGGCAGCAGATTGGCCCAGGTGAAGCTCATCTTGACTCCCGTTTCAGGCCGACGCGCCCGTGGACGTCGCGGCCTTCGCGCTTTCTGGCGGTTGCGCTGCGGGCTGAGCGGGATGCCCGGCCATGTACATCAGCACCAGCACATAGGCGGCCAGCAGAAAGACATAGAGCGCGAGGTAGGCCACCAGCGTCGAGAGGACCATGGTCGGCGGATGATCGGCCACCAGGTCGGCGGTGCGCAGCAAGCCGTAGACCAGGAATGGCTGGCGGCCGATCTCGGTGACGTACCAGCCCGTCAGCGTGGAGACCCAGCCGGAGAAGGTCATCGCCGCGAGCAGTCGCAGTTGCCAGCGCGACAACAGGATTGCATCGATGGCGCCTGACCGATTGCCGGTGCGTCGGCGCCACAAGCTCCACGCGCACCACCACGACACCGCGAGCATCAGCAGCCCCATGCCCACCATCACCCGGAAACTCCAGAACACCGGCGCCACCGGCGGATGCGCGTTCGGAAATTCGTTCAGACCCTGGATCTGTGCATTCACATCGTGCGCCAGGATCAGGCTGGCGAGCTTGGGCACCTGGATTGCATAGTCGGTGCGGCCCGCCTTTTCGTCGGGCCAGCCGAACAGCGTAAGCGGTGCGCTCTTCTCGGTTTGCCAGATCGCCTCGATCGCGGCGATTTTGGCCGGCTGGTGTTCCAGCGTGTTCAACCCGTGCTGATCGCCCGCGAAGATCTGCAGCGGGATCGCCACCGCCGCCGCGACCACGGCCGACCGCAGCGCAAGCCGGGTGCCGCCATTGGCCGCGCCGCGCAGCAATTGCCAGGCCGACAGCCCGGCGATCAGGAAAGAGGCCGTCAGCGTCGAAGCCAGCAATTTGTGCACCAGCCGGTAGGGGAACGAGGGATTGAAGATGACTTCCAGCCAGTCGCGGGCATGAAAGCGGCCGTCGATGATTTCGTAGCCGGTGGGCGTCTGCATCCACGAGTCCAGGCTGAGGATCCAGAACGCCGAGAGGGTGGTGCCCGCGGCCACCATCAGGGTCGCCACCAGGTGGACCCGGTCGGACACGCGGTCGCGGCCGAACAGCATGACGCCCAGGAAAGTGGCCTCCAGGAAGAACGCCGTCAGCACTTCGTAGCCGAGCAGCGGTCCGGCGATATTGCCGGCACGCTCCATGAAGCCCGGCCAGTTGGTGCCGAACTGGAAGCTCATGGTGATCCCCGACACCACGCCGAGCGCGAAGCTCAGAGCGAAGATCTTGGTCCACAGGTAGTAAGCCTCTTCCCAGTCCTGCGCCGCCGGCGTGCCCTTGGCTGCGTTGTGGCGCAGGCGGAAATAGACCAGGAACCAGCACAACGCGATCGTGATGGTGGGGAACAGGATGTGGAAGCTCATGTTCGCAGCGAACTGGATGCGCGAGAGCAGCAGGGTGTCCACGTCAGGTCCTGTTCACGAGCGGCGCGGTCGAATCGGCTTCATGAGTCGATTATGGCCGCACCGGCTGTTTCGATTGTTGCCACAGGCCGCACGGGCTCTGGTTCAGCATGTGATACTGTATGAACAGACAGTCATGGAGATCGCATGGAAGAAGTATCGATTCCGTTGCAGGCGATCAAGGGCCGCGGCGCTGCTGGCTGGCTGGCTCATCGGTTCGAGCGCGACACGCGCCTCGCCTTCGACGACGGCTGGGACACGCTGGGCGAGAACTCCGCGACAGCCCC
>JAAOZX010000036.1 GCA_012274225.1 Comamonadaceae bacterium
AGTACATGGCCGGGTCCGAAGAGGGCTTCGCCAAGCTGATGAACGCCGAAGCCCAGCGCCTCGGGATGACACATACGCATTTCGTCAACGCCACCGGCCTGCCCGACCCGGCGCACAAGGCGTCTGCGCGCGACCTCGCCATCCTGGCGCGCGCGATCATCCGCGACAGCGGCGCCGACTACTATCCGCTGTACGCGGAACACGAGTTCAAGTACAACGGTATCAAGCAGGGGAACCGAAACGCCCTGCTCTACACCGATCCCACGGTTGACGGCCTGAAGACTGGCCACACTGAGGAGGCAGGCTACTGCCTCGTCACTTCGTCCAAGCGCAATGGGATGCGCCTCATCACGGTCATCCTCAACACCAACAGCGCACAGGCGCGTGCCGACGAGACGCGCACACTGCTCGGGTGGGGCTTCGGCAACTTCGAGAAGGCGACTCCGATTCAGCCAAACACGGTAGTCACGACGGCCAAGGTCAACTTCGGCAAGGTCGACACTGTTGCCGCGGGTCTGGGGTCGCCCTGGACGGTGATCGTGCCGCGCGGCCAGCAAGTGCAGACCTCGGTGCAGCTCAATTCGGCCCTGGAGGCGCCGGTGGCCAAGGGTGCCGTGATCGGCAAAGTGATCGCGAGCTCAAACGGCAAGCCGGTGGGAGAAGCGCCGCTGGTCGCGCAGGCCGATGTGGAACGCGCGGGTCTGCTTCTGCGCATGTGGCAGCACGTGGCCAGGTGGTTCGGAAAGTAGACGAGGTTCGCGGTAGCCGCGCCTGAAACTGCGGCACGCCGATGTGGCGGTTCATCCGGCATCAGACAAGACGGAGATCGACGGCTGCGGACTTCTTGGGTTGTGATGGGCGCACGGGCCGCCGTGCTCGGTCAGACCATGGAGGCCGCCCTGCCAGCGGCCAGCAGGACCGGGTCCCATACGGGCGAGAACGGTGGCGCATAGGCGAGATCCATGCCGGCCACCTCCACCACGGTCATCCTGTTCCACAGCGCCGTGGCCAGAACGTCGATGCGTTTGCCCGCATCCGCCCCGCCGACAATTTGCGCGCCGAGTAATCGCCCCGTCCCGCGCTCGACGACCAGCTTGATCTTCATCGGCTGCGCGCCAGGGTAGTAGTGCGCGCGGCTCGATGCCTCGGTGGTTACCCCCAGGGCGTCAAAACCCGCAGCAGCAGCCTCTCGTTCAGTGAGCCCGGTGCGAGCGATCTCCACGTCCTGGAAGCGGGTGATCGCCGTCCCGAGCACACCGCCGAAGGACGCGTCACCGCCGGCAATGTTGGTGCCGACGACGCGGCCCTGCTTGTTGGCATGCGTCCCCAGCGCCACCACGACGGACCGCCCCGTCATTCGATGGTGCGATTCGACGCAGTCGCCAGCCGCCCAGATGTGCGGCCTGTCGGTGCGCAGGTGGTCGTCGACTTTGATGCCGCTGGACTCGCCCACGCCGATGCCCGCCGCCCGCGCCAATTCGGCGTTGGGGCGCACCCCGAGCCCGATCACCACGATGTCGGCCTCCACCGGGCCCGCCGCCGTCTCTACGGCCGTGACACGCCCACTGACCACGGCGAAACCGGTGACCGCCGTGCTCAGCCGGAGATCGATCCCCGCGGCCCGCATCGCGCCTGCGACGTCGGTGGCCATGTCGGCGTCCAGCACGGCACCCATGGGCGCGTCGAGCCGCTCTACCACCATTACGTGAAGGCCGCGTTTGAGCAGACCTTCGGCGACCTCCAGACCGATGTAGCCGGCACCAACCACCACCGCGCGCCGGGCACCTGCAACGATCAGTCGTTCCACCTCTGCCGCGTCGTCCAGGGTCCGCAGTTGCAGCACACCTTTGGCGTCGATGCCCGGCCAGCTCGGCGAGATGCCCGACGCACCGGTACCGATCAGGAGTTCGTCGTAGTGCACCGCGGACTCCAGCCCAGTGTCGAGGTCGCGCACGGTCACGCTCGATGCCTTGACGTCAATGGCGGTGACTTCGTGATGAATCCGCACGTCGATGCCCTTGGCACGGTGCTGCTCCGGGGTGCGTGCGATAAGACTGTCCGGCGATGCCACGAACCCGCCGACCAGATAAGGCAGGCCGCAGGCTGCGTAGGAGGTTCTGGACGAACGCTCAAGGACGACGATTTCAAGCTCGCCAACCGTCTTCATCCGCCGCACCTGCGTCGCTGCGGACATTCCAGCAGCGTCACCGCCGATGATCACCAATCGTTGTGCCATTTTCTCGATCCCAATCTATCGTCATGGAACTTGCAAAGTACAGAGCCCCGCACGAAGCGTCGGTGCGCTCGAGGTGGAAGTCTGTTCGTTTTCGTACCGACGAGTTTACGATGGCACGCCGGGTCGGCGACTGGCGGCGCCACCGCCCCATTGCTCAGACCTGCGCCAGCCATCTGCCGCCAGCGTGAGCAGACTTGACTGAAATCCCACAGCGCGCCGATCTGGGACGGCGTTGAGCGGTATCTGCGCCAAAACACGCCAGGCGAACTTCACACCCCCAATGTGCCGAGTCTGATCGGGGTGTACAACAACCCCGGCGGCAATGGAACCTAACGCTTGCACGATGCGAAAAGGCGCTGAAGCAAAATGTTCTGAACGTTCGATGCGGAGAGCCCCTCATGCCCATTGCATTCCAGGATTTCTATCCCGACCGGTTCAGCCATTGCTACGGTTGCGGTAAGAGCAATCCGCAGGGACACCATCTCAAGAGCTATTGGGACGGCGAGGAAACCATCGCCCGATTCACCCCCGGTCCGCAATTCAGCGGTGGCGTTCCGAACCATGTCTACGGTGGCCTGATCGCTTCCCTCTTCGACTGCCACGGGAACGGATCCGCTGCCGGCTTTGCACACCGGGCCCAGGATCGCGAGATGGGACAAGGCGAGCCCATGCGCTTCGTCACGGCTTCGCTCAAGGTGGACTTCCTTCGGCCGACGCCGATGGGGGTCGAACTGGTTGTCCGAGCGAAACTGCTCACCCTTGAAGGCCGAAAGGTCCGGATGGGCATGACGTTGAGTGCCGGCGCTGTCACTTGCGCCACGTCGGAGATGCTGGCGATCCAGTTGAAAGACTAACTACCGGCGGCATCGGGCCGGACTTTTTCCAAGGGCAGCTTGCCTGGGCCGAGTTCGGTCAGGACTCGGGGACGCAAATCTCGTGGCGCGCCACGGCGATGCCGGTTCGCCACAGCAGCGCGCCGACCACCACTGTGGTGAGCGCCAGCAGTGCCGCGCCGAGCCCAGTGAACACCGATCCGCCGACCCGATGCGCCATCATCAGCGTCGCGATCGTCACTGCGGCGAGCGGAAACGAGTAAGCCCACGCCGACAGGAAGAATCGGGCACGAAGGTATCGGAGTGCGTTGCTTGCGAGCAGCATCGTGAGGAACAGGGCCGTGTAATACATGACACGCGCGAAGGCATCGACGTTCCCGGTGAGATTGACGTACGCCACGCAGCTGACGGCTGGCGGTGCGACCAGGATGAACAGGGTGGGCGTGAGCCGTTCGGGCAACGGCGCGTGGAAGAACAGGCGATACATGACGATGGTGAACAGGACGAGCCAGAACACCAGGCCCACGCTGAAGAAGAACCACGAGACCTCGGCGGAGTAGAAACGCACCCCGCTGATCGGCAGCAGCACATTGCCGACCACCGGGATGAACCACGCGGGGTTGACGTGCCCGAGCTCGATGCCCGTGCGGTGAATCCATGCGTTGACGACGTAAAGCGTGAAGCAAAGATGCAGCAGGGCCGCGGCCGTCCACATCCACGCGGCCGTCGTGGCCGAGCGCTCGTAAACAAGCGTGGAAAGCAACACCAGGCCGATGGAAATCGTCGCAAAGAAATTGACCCGTACCGGGTGCCGAAGTTCTTTGAGAACCTCGGCCGGGTGACGGGCAAGTTTGAGACCGTAGACAGCGGCGATCAGGACGAAAGCCGCAGCGGCCAGCAGCGACAACGCGGCACTCGCAGCGATCGGAAGACCGAGCACGGACTCGGCTCGCAGCCAGGCAAGCGCGAGTCCGGCCAGGCCCATGACGATGGCGAACGCAGGCACAGGGAAATTCCGGAGGCGCTCGCCGCTCTCCAAACGCGGCGCTACCGGCGCCAGCAGATGGGCAGGACTCTGGCTCATTCGTCTTCTCCTAAATACTGGTTGGAGTATACGAGTCAGAGCCGGAGCGGGCACAGCTGCCGGTCTCCCGCGGGACACTTCCACCCTCGAAGCTTTCAAGCGTCCAGTCAGTGACGTATAGCTGCCGGCCACAAGCAAGGCACCCGATCACAGTCGCGGAACCTCATCGCCGCGCTGCGGGTCGAACCAAGGATGATGAAGTCCGTTTGCGCCACCGTTGCTGCCGCGCTGCTGGGGGTCGGCTGCGCCACCGCTTTCGGGCTCGCCGACATTCCGCCGGGCACGCCGCGCGACCAGGTCCTTGCGCGCGCGGGCCCGCCCAGCCGTGTGGTGCCCCTGCCCGGTGGCGGCGAGCGGCTGCAGTATTCACTGCAGCCGGCCGGACAGTACGCCTGGATGGTCGATCTCGATGCCTCCGGCAAGGTGGTGGGCGCGCGCCAGGTCCTCACGGAACGCGATTTCAACCGCATCGTCCCGGGCGAATGGAATCGCGCGGATGTCGAGCGGGAGTTCGGCCCGCCGGCGCGCATCGACGGTGTCGCCAGCTGGAACGGTCCAGTCATGACCTACCGCTGGCGGGACGTTCAGGGCGCCAACATGTTCTACTGGGTCTACCTCGATCCGCAGGGCATTGTGCGGCGCGCCCATCCCGGCATGGAGTTCCGAGACCGGCTCTTCGATTTCCGCTTCTGACCCGCGGCGTGCCGGGTCATTCGTAAGCCCGCACCTCATGGCCATGGCCCGGCGCCAACGTGATCAAGCTTGAGCCGTTCCAGGGCGAGTGTCTGGGGAGCCGCGGCGACGGTCCAGCATCAGGGATTCATTCCATCAAGGATCAAATGTGCCCGGCAATCAACATACACGCCAATGTGACAGCTCGTTCTCGCCGGATCTGCCCTTGAGGCTGCGGTGATCCCTTCAGTGCGACTGGGGCTGGGTCTTTGGCGGCAAATTCCGTGCGGCGATGCCACATGCAGGGAGGCATGAAAGCATCGCAGGTGCTGGTGGAGCATCATCATGGCCTGCGCGTCCACCTGCGGTTCCTCTTGTTGACAACCACCTGAATGGGCCATGACCCTGACCCCATCGAGCACATGATGTCGGGCTTCTTCTCCAGCCTCCCCACGATCGACCATGCGCACGACACCTTTAATCAGGAACGGTATCGACCCGCGCCCGACGACTGGGCACTGGTTGTCACCGATGTTGTGGATTCGACGACCGCTATCGCAGGTGGCCGCCACAAGACCGTCAATTTCGTCGCCGCGATGGCCATCGCGGCGCTGAAGAATCTCTGTGCGCCAGAGTTGATCCCGTTTTTGTTCGGGGGAGACGGAGCGGTCGTCATGGTGCCGCCACATCAAATAGCGCGAGCCCGCGCCGCGCTGGCCCGGGTGCGAGGTCTGGCCGCGCGCGAATTCGGGATTTCACTTCGCGTCGGCCTCGCCACGGTGGCAGAGTTGCGTCACCGGGGTAGCGACTTGAAGGTCGGGCGCTATGAACCCTCGCCAGGAAACAGCTTCGGCGTGTTCCACGGCGGTGCGGTCGCGCTTCTTGAATCGACGGTGAGGGGGCGCGGCGATCCTGACCTGATCGGCCGAGCGGCAATTGCCGACTCGATGGACGACCGCGCACCTGTCGACCTGTCCGGCCTGTCGTGCCGCTGGGACGCGTTGCGCGCCACGCGCGGCAAGATGTTGGCGTTGATCATCCAGGGCGCGGTGAAACCGCGAGAGATCTACCTGCATGTCATGCGGCTGGCCGGACAAGACGGCGATCCCCGACCGGCGAGCTTGGCCAACCTGCACGTCAAATGGCCGCCCAAGGGTTTCATGCTCGAGGCACGCGCGAGGCGCCATGGCGGTTCGCTCGTCATGACGGTTCTCTACGTACTGGGAGTGTCCTTGGTGGCCCGGTTGCTTTTCGCGCTGGGCCGTCCGACCGGCGCTTTCGACCCGGAGCGCTATCGCCGAGAAATCAGCCGCAACACCGACTTCTGCAAGCATGACGATACGATTTGCTTCGTCATCGACTGCCCGCTCGATGGCATCGACGCCATCAAACGCTACCTTGACGATTGCGCCTCCAGGCAGATGCTTCGCTACGGCATGAATGTCTCGGATACGGCGCTGATGACCTGTCTCGTCACGTCGACCAACGAGGGCCTGCACGTGCACTTCGTCGACGGCGGTGGCGGCGGCTATACCAATGCAGCGAAGAGCCTGAAGGCAGCGCGCGGAGCGGCGGTTGATGGAAACGATCCGGAGAGCAGCATTCGCGAGGTCATCGTCAAGTAACTCGATGGCGATGAACTTTCCAGGGTCACGTGCAAGCTGCTGGCTACTGAGTCGACCAGCGTGGGCTCCTCGAGCAGGCTGGTCGGGAATGCCGCAGCAGGGTTTCCAAATAGCCGGTTGCCACGTCGGTTTGCAAGGAAGACGAGTTTGAGACAATCTTCAGGGAGCAACCGGCCGGCCCAAGTCTGGCGTTATGCCGGTGACGATCACGCCCACC
>JAAOZX010000251.1 GCA_012274225.1 Comamonadaceae bacterium
CAGATCGAGAACAGGCCCGCCGGCAGCTTGCTCGCCGACACGTGCGAGTTGAACGCGCCATGGTCGGCCAGCGCGGTGAAGCGCAGGCCTTTGATGCGGCCGTTCTTGTCGGCCGCCAGTTCGCCCACGCCGTGGTAGTCGCGTGCAAAGCCGGTGGTGGAGATGTTGTCGATGCGCGACTCGATCCATTTGATCGGGACGCCCGTCACGATCGACGCGACGATCGCGACCACATAGCCCGGATAGATCGGCACCTTGTTGCCGAAGCCGCCGCCGATGTCGCCCCCAACCACGCGGATCTTGCTTTCCGCCACCCCCGAGAGCATGGCCAGCACAGTACGCACCAGGTGCGGGGCCTGCGTTGTCATATAGACGGTCAGGTAGCCGGTGGCCTTGTTGAACGACGCCACGCAGCCACAGGTCTCCAGCGGGCAGGGATGCACGCGCGGATTGAGGATCTCCTCACGCACCGTGACCTCGGCATTCTTAAAGGCCGCGTCGGCGGCCGCCTTGTCGCCGGCCTCCCAGGTGAAGATATGGTTGGGGTGGGTGCGCGGGCCGTGGCCGACTTCCTTCTTGTCGGCGATGTCCTCGCGGATGATCGGGGCGTCGGGCGCCATGGCTTTCCGGGGGTCGACGATGGCCGGCAGCTCCTCGTAGTCCACCTCGACCAGGGCGGCGCCGTCCGCGGCAGCGTAGCGGTCGCTGGCCAGCACCATGGCCACTTCCTGCATCTGGAAGCAGACCTTCTTGTCGGCCAGCACGGCCTGGACGTCGCCGCCGATGGTGGGCATCCAGTGCAGGTTGACCGGCTTCAGATCGTCGGCCGTGAGCACCGCGACAACGCCCGGGCAGGCCAGCGCCTTGGACTTGTCGATCGCCTTGATGCGGGCGTGGGCATAGGGGCTGCGCACGATGGCACCGAACAGCATGCCCGGCATCTTGATGTCGTCGACGTAGCTGCCCTGGCCGCGGATGAATTTCGCATCCTCCTTGCGCAGCAGGGACGTGCCCATGCCTTGCAGGGCGTCTTCGCGTTTCTGGAGTTCGGACATGTCGCCCATAGCTCAGTCTCCTGGTGTTCTTCGTGGGGGATTCAGGCCGCCGCGGTCTGCGCGGCTGCCAGCTTCCGGGCCGCGGACTGCACCGCCTTGACGATGTTCTGGTAGCCGGTGCAACGGCACAGGTTGCCGGCAATGCCATAGCGGATCTCATGCTCGCTCGGGTTCGGGTTCTCCTTGAGCAGGCGGTAGGCACGCGTCAGCATGCCGGGCGTGCAGTAGCCGCACTGCAGGCCGTGCTCCTCGTGGAACGCCTGTTGCAGCGCGTGCAGCACGCCGCCCTGCTCAAGCCCTTCGACGGTGAGCATCTCGGCGCCGTCGCACTGCACGGACAGCACCGTGCAGGACTTGACCGACATGCCGTCCACGTCGACCGTGCAGGCACCGCAGTGCGAGGTTTCGCAGCCGATGTGCGGGCCGGTGTGCGCCAGCCGCTCGCGCAGCGTGTGGATCAGCAGTTCGCGCGGCTCGACTTCCACCTGGACGCCCTTGCCGTTGAGCTTGAATGAAACCTTGTGCATGTTCGCCATGTTCCGACTCCTGGGTTGCTGTGATCTACGCCTTGATCGCACGCGCATGGGCCGCCTGCAGCGCGCGCCGTGTCATCTCGCCGCACATGGCCACCTTGTACGCCGCGTCGCCGCGCTGGTCGGGCGTCGGGTCGCAGATGCTCATGGCCAGCCGGGCCGCCTCGCTGAGGGTGGCGTCGTTGACCGGCTTGCCGGTCAGGTAATCTTCCGCCGCGCTGGCCTTGAGCGCGGTCGCGCCGACATTGGTCAGGGCGATGCCGACCTTGGCGACATTCGCGCCCTTCATTTCCAACAAGACCGCGGTGGCCGCAGTGGCGAAGTCACCGGTCTTGCGCTTGAGCTTCTGGTAGGACCAGCCGCTGCCCGCGGCCGGGATCGGCACCCGGATCTGGGTCAGGATCTCGCCGGGCTCCAACAGCGTCGAATACAGGCCGAGGAAGAAGCCGTCGGCCTTGACCACGCGCTCGCTCCCGGGACCTTTCAGGACGAACGATGCATCCAGCGCCAGCATCAAAGCCGGGTGGTCGTTGCCCGGGTCGCCGTGCGAGATGTCGCCGCCGATAGTGCCCTTGTAGCGCACCTGGGGATCGGCAATCCACCCCGCGCCCTCGACCAGCAGCGGCACCTTGCCGGCCAGCAGCGCCGAGTGGAGCAGGTCATGCTCGGTCGTCATCGCTCCGATGCGGATTTCGTTGCCGACCTGCGAGATGCCGCGCAGGTCCGCGATCCTGCCCAGGTCGACCAGGTGATTCGGCTGCGCGAACCGCAGCTTCATCATCGGCAGCAGGCTGTGGCCACCCGCCAGCAGTTTGGCGTCGGGACCGAGATCGGCCAGCAGCTTGATCGCATCGGCGACCGAGCGCGGGGCATGGTAGTCGAATCCGGCTGCAATCATGACCTTTGTCTCCTCGTGAATCGGTGATGAACCCGGCCAGGCCAGTTGCTGCCGTGGAGGGCGAAGATAGCGATAGTGCAGCGCAGCACCGGGCACTCGGCCGGGTCGAGTAGGACCTTCACCTTCGACTGCGAGCGCCCCGGAGGGAACGACAGCACGATCTTGCCGAAAGGCTGCAGGTGTTCGACCGGCAGCGCACGCCGCGCGAAGTCGTTCATCGCGACGACCTTGAGGTCGCGGTCGAGTTGAACCTGGCCGACGTCGCTGCGTTCGAGCAGGTAGAGCGGACTCCCAGCCGACGCGCGTGGATCCAAGATTCGACCCCCAGATGGCGAAGCGTGCTATTTAATCACCAACTCGCCAGCGCCGCAGAGGGTTAGCCCGCATCGGCCAACCGTCAGCTCATCAGTAAATTGCTGTCGCTGGGGTGAAGCAGTCCAAGGCCGAGCGGATCGAAGATCCGCCGGCAACCCGCCGCCCTCAAGGGGCGATGGAGAACGACTGAAGGTTCAGGTTGGTGATCGTGATCGCGAAGTCCGGGCAGATGTACAGGCAGTTCAGGCAGCCTACGCATTGCCCGGCTCGCGCGGCGACCGCGGGCTGGTAACCGCTGTCGTTGAACTGGTCGGAACGCGTGAACACGTCCAGCCCGCACACTTCGCGGCAATAGCCGCAGTCCTTGCAGACCGCGGCGTCGACCTCGACGTCGAACGAACGCAGGTCACAGGACAGGCAGCGCATGGCCTCGTGCGCTGCCGTGCCCCGGTCATAACTTTCCTCGACCAGCGCAAAGCCGTTCAGGCGATTGGCCAGCGGCAGGCTGCGCCATGCATCGCGCGCCGTTCCGCGCGGCACTTCCGGCGTGAAGTCAGTCTTCGCGACGCCGCCCGGGCGGTCGATGGCGCCGTCGCCGCCGAGAAACCGGTCGATGGCGCTCGCTGCCGTGCGGCCCTGGGCGATGGCATCGATGATCGACGCCGGACCCAGCACCGCGTCGCCGCCGGCGAAAACGCCGGGCACCGAGGTCGCCAGGGTCCGGCCATTGACCGCGGCAGTTCCTTTGGGTTCCCGCGCCACTGAAGCGGGAACATCCACTTCCTGGCCGATGGCGGTGATGACGCTGTCGGCGGCAATCACGAATTCGCTGCCCGCGATCGGCACAGGCCGTGGCCGGCCGCTCGCATCGGCGGGACCGAGTTCCATGCGGATGCAGGTGACCTGGCCGGGCGCGATGCGCACCGGCGCACACAGGTATTCGATCGCCACGCCTTCTGCCAACGCCTCGGTGATCTCCTCCACCGAAGCCGGCATCTCCGCCTGGGTGCGGCGATAGAGCTGAACCACCTGCGCGCCCAGGCGACGACTCACCCGCGCCGCGTCGATGGCCGTGTTGCCGCCCCCGACCACCACCACCCGTTCGCCGAGCCGCGGCGCCGCCCCCTTGCTGACGTCCCTGAGGAAAGCCAGTCCGTCCAGCACCGTGGCGCCGTCTCCGAGGGGAACGTCCATCTTCGCGGAGCGCCAGGCGCCCGAGGCGATCAGCACCGCGTCGAAGCCCTGCGCCAGCAGCGCCTCGGCCGAGGCCACGCGGGTGCCGGTGCGAATCTGTACCCCCGCCTGTTCGATCACACCGATGTCGGCGTCGACGATCTCATCGGACAGGCGGTAGGCGGGAATGCCGAAGCGCAACATGCCGCCGCTGCGTTCCAGCGCTTCGAACACCGTGACGCCGTGGCCCTGCAGCGCCAGGTAATAGCCGGCGGTGAG
Source organism: Comamonadaceae bacterium (assembly GCA_012274225.1). GTDB lineage: Bacteria > Pseudomonadota > Gammaproteobacteria > Burkholderiales > Burkholderiaceae_C > Ramlibacter. The sequence continues at coordinate 4,254 of JAAOZX010000251.1, forward strand.
TCCGCACGGCCCCGACCCGACGATGGCGACCTTGCGGCCGCTCGCCGCGGCGGGCTTGGGCAGCACCTGCTGCTGCCAGCCCTGTTCGGCGGCGACGCGCTTGAGCATCCGGATGGCCAGCGGCGCATCGTACTGGCGGCGGCCGCACTTGGTCTCGCACGGATGGAAGCAGGCGTGGCCGCACACCAGCGGAAACGGAATGCGCTCGCGCACGACGGCCAGCGCTTCGCCGAACTGGCCGTCGCGGATGTGCCGGACATACCGGGGAACATCGACACCCGCCGGGCAGGCCGCCTGGCACGGCGCGGTCTTGGCGGTAGTCATGCGTGAGCCCCCTGGGCGGCGCCGAGTTCGCTGCCGGCCAGCAGTATCTGCAGGTTGAGTTGAGCCGATTTGCCGCCGAAGCGATGGCGCACCACATGCTCCAGGCTCGCGCGCTGGACCACGCCGGTGTGCGCGGCGATCGTTCCCAGCGCCAGGATGTTGACGCTGCCCACGTTGCCCAGGTCGCTGGCGATCCGGGTGAACGGCAGGCCGTGGAAGTGGGGCCCGCTGCGCTCGCGCGCCAGCGTGCTGTCGTAGAAGATCGGCACACCCTCGGCGGCCCAGGACTCGAACTTCTTCGCCGCCTCCTCGGTAAGCGCCAACACGCAGTCGGGCCGGCGCACCTGCTGGAAGATGATCTCGGCCTCGTCGATGATCACTTCGGCCAGCGACAGGCCGCCGCGGCTCGCGATGCCGTAGGACTGCGTCTGCACCGCGTTCTTGCCTTCGAGCAGCGCCGCCTCGGCCAGCAGCACCGCCGACAGCACCAGGCCCTGGCCGCCGGAGCCCGCCAGGATGATTTCGCGCCGGGGCGAGTGCGGCCTCATGATGTCGCGCCCTCGGCCTCGCGCACCGCCCGCTCGCGCACGGCGGCGTAGCGCTCGTTGAAGCCGGGCTCGCCCCGGTCCACCAGAATGCCAGTTGAAAAGCGGCCCACGCGTTGCGCCTCGGGCAGCTCGCGGTAGTGATCCAGCGGCGTCGCCCGGTCGCGCAGCGACAGCAGCATGGCGGTGGTTTCCTTCATCTCGTTGCGGCGGCCGAACTGGGTCGGACAGGGGCTCATCACCTCGACCAGCGAGAAGCCTGTCTTCGTCAGCGCGGTCTTGATGCTGTCCTTCAGCTCCCAGCCGTGGTAGGTGGTGGTGCGCGCCACGAAGTTGGCGCCGGCGGCCTCGGCCAGCGCGCAGATGTCGAAGTCGCGCTCCGGGTTGCCGTAGCCGGTGGTACTGGTGATGCTCGCGCCCGGGCTGGTGGCCGAGGCCTGGCCGCCGGTCATGCCGTAGTTCAGGTTGTTCAGCACGATCGCCGTCAGGTCCATGTTGCGGCGAGCCGCATGGATGAAATGATTGCCGCCGATGGTCACGCCGTCACCGTCGCCCATGATGACCACAACCTTGAGCTCGGGCTTGAACGCCTTGATGCCGGTGGCATAGGCCAGCGCGCGGCCGTGCGTGGTGTGCAACGCATTGGTGACCAGGTAGTCGTCGAGCTTGCCGGTGCAGCCGATGCCGGTCACGACCACGGTCTGGCTTTTCCGGTAGCCGAGTTCCTCGAACGAGCGAACCAGTGCGCCCATCATGGTGCCGATGCCGCAACCGGCGCACCACATGTGGGGCAGCACACCGTCCTTGAGGTAGCTGTTTCCGGTGGCGTGTGTCACTTCAGGCCTCCCATTCCGTGGCAGCCACCGGCTCGCGAATTGCATCCACGATGTCCTGCGGCGTGATGATGGTTCCGTTGAAGCGGTTGACCCTGCGGATGTCCACGCCGGCGCCCAGGGCCTTGCGCACCTCGCCGGCCAGCTGACCGCTGTAGTTCATTTCGGGCACGACCACCATGCGCGCGCGTGCGGCCAGCGCGGCCACCTCGCGGTCGGGAAACGGCCAGACGGTCTGCAGCTGCAGCACGCCGGCGTTGATGCCCTGTTGGCGCGCTTCCAGCGCGGCGGCCCGTGCCGCGCGGGTGGTGGCACCGAGCGTGACCAGCAGCACGTCCATGTCGTCGGTGTAGAAGCGCTTGGTCAGGACGATCTCGTCGCGATGACGGGCCAGCTTCTCGTGCAGTTGCCGGACGCGCCAGGCGGCGTTGGCCGGGTCGTTGTTGCTGTAGCCGTCCTTGCCGTGCATCGAACTGGTCACGTGGAACACGTAGTCGCTGCCGTAGGCGGCCAGTGGCGCGATGCCGTCGGCGTCGGCCTCGAACGGCAGGTAACTGGCGACGGGACCGGTGGGCTTCTTGCGGTCGACGATCGCCAGCTCCCGGGGTGCGGGGACGACGACGCCCTCGCGCGTGTGGCCGACGATCTCGTCGGGCATCAGCACCACCGGCACGCGGAAGCGCTCGGCGAAGTTGAAAGCCTGCACGGTGAGCGTGAAGCATTCGCTGACGGTGGCCGGGCACAGGGCGATCACGGACTGGTCGCCGTGCCGTCCCCAGCGGACCTGCATGATGTCGGACTGGCCCGGCTTGGTGGCCAGCCCGGTGCTGGGGCCGGCGCGCTGCACGTTGACGATCACGCAAGGCACCTCGCCCATGATCGCCAGGCCGATGTTCTCCTGCATCA
>JAAOZX010000037.1 GCA_012274225.1 Comamonadaceae bacterium
ACCAGTTGCAGGGCGGCCATCACCCGCTCCTGGATCTCGGCGCGGGGCCGGCGCGGTCGCTGGATGCGCAGCGGATAGGCCACGTTCTCGAACACGTCCAGGTGCGGCCAGATCGCGTAGGACTGGAACACCATGCCGATGGCGCGGTCGTGCACCTGGACGAAGACGCCGTTCGCCGGGTCGGACACGACGCGCCCGCCGATGGTGATGGTCCCGGCGTTGGCGTGTTCCAGGCCGGCGACGCAGCGCAGCGTCGTGGTCTTGCCGCAACCGCTGGGGCCGAGCAGGGCATAGCACTCCCCGTCGGGGACATCGAAGCTGACACCATCGATGACGTTGACCGTGCCCTGCGCGCCGCCAAACGATTTCGTCAACCCCTGGACAGTGAGCATGCTAGTTCTCCGCGCTCGGCGCGAACAGGCGTCGCAGGATGAAGACTACCGGCAGCACAGCGAAGATGATCAGGGTGCTGAGCGCAGCGGCGGGCGCCGAATCGCCGCTTTCCAGCAGGCGCCAGAGCAGCACCGACAGCACCACGTTGTCCTGGCTGTACAGGATCAGACCCATGGTGAATTCGCGCACGCCGGTGATGAACAGCAGAATGAAACCCGAGGCCAATGTTGGCAGCAACAGGGGCAGCACGATGCGGCGTTGGGTGGTGATCCACCGGGCCCCGGCCGCAGCGGACGCTTCCTCCAGCTCGCGGTGGATCTGCATCAACCCCGCCCGGGCAATGCGAGTCGTCACGGCCAGGCGGTAGGAATAGGCGAGCACCAGGATCCAGACCGTGCCGTAGACGCCGATCGGCACCGACAGATACAGCAGCATGATGCCCAGGCCGGCGATCACCGAGGGAATGCCGAGCGACATGAACGATACGAAGTCGACGATCCGCCGGCCCCTGAAATCCGTGCGCACGATGATCCAGGCCAGGATGCCGCCGATCGCCGTGATGATCAGTGCCGACAGGAAGGCCACCAGCGCCGTGTTCTGCAGGCCCAGCCAGAAGAGGCGATTGCCGAGCAGGGCTCGGTAGGCGCCCAGCGAGAACTTGGCCAGCGAGTCGAACGACGGCGTGGCATAGCCGAAGAAGCCGGTCCATATCAGCACCAGCGCCGGCAGGACGGCGGCTGCGGCGACGTAGCTGGCGACGAAGGCGAGCGCCGGCAGGCGCCAGCGCCCCAGCGGCAGGCGGGTCTGGTGCCAGGCCTTGCCGGTCACGGTGACATAGCTCGACGCGCGGCGGATCGCAGAGTTATAGGCCTGCAGCAGCAACATGCCGATCGCCAGGAACGGCAGCCCCACCGCGGCCGCGCCGCCGTAGTTGGGCAGACCGCTGGACGGATTGAGTTCGTACCAGATCCGGTAGCTGAAGACGTTGATCTGCGCCGGCAGGCCGATGATCAGCGGCAACTCGATCTGTTCCAGCGTGATCAACAGGGCCAGGATCAGCGGCGCCAGCAGGCCCGGCAGCAGCACCGGCAGGGTGACGCGCAGAAAGGTGGTCGTCGCCGAACCGCCCGAGGTGCCGCTGGCCTCTTCGAGCGCGGGGTTCATCGAGCGCAGCGGCGGCCCCAGCAACAGGAACACGAAGGGCACCGAGGCCAGGGCCTGGCAGACGATCAGGCCCGGCATGCTGAAGATGTTGGCGGGGCCTGTGCCCTGCAGCCCGAACAGGCCGCGCAGCCATACGTTCGCCCAGCCCGCGTTGGGCCCGAACAGGAAGATCCAGGCGGCGGCCAGCACCACCGCGGGAACCAGCAGCGGCAACAGGATCAACGAAAACCACAGGTTGCGCCACGGCAGGTCGGTGCGCTCGACCAGCCAGGCCAGGGTGAACGCGATCGCGAAGGTCAGCGCGACCGAGCTGAGGACGAAGGTCAGCGTGTCGGGGATGACGCGCCGGTACAGCGCCGAATCGGAATAGATCGCGCTGAAATGCTCCAGTGTCCAGCGCGCGCCCGGCTCGAACGGCAACAGGTCGGCTGGCCCGCGAAACGCCGCCAGCAACAGCATTCCCAGCGGCGCGGCGATGAGGTAGGCGGCGACCAACGCGCCGGCCCCGAGCACGAGCCTGGCCGTCAGGTCGAGCTCGCCGTTCAGACGCGCGGCTGCCGTGTGGTCGATCATGGGGCGCAGCGGTTTGGCAGTGCGCGCTAGCGCTTCTGCCCCGACAGGATCGGATTGGCCTTGTTGTAGATCTGTTCACGGGTGGCCATGTTCTGCTCGTTCTCGATCACCACCATGCTGCCCGCGGCCTGCACCTTCTTCGCCAGGTCGTTGTCCGCGCCGGCCCGGATGTCGGTTTCGAAGCGCATCTTTTGCCGCAGCTGCTTGGCCTCGGGCGTGGTCATCCAGCCGGCGAGCAACCGGGCCGCATTGGGATGGGCGGCCTTGGCCAGCACGGTCGAAACGAACTGCGTGGCGGCGACGGGCTGGGGAATCACGAAGTCCACCGGCAGGCCCTGCGACGCCCAGAACTGGGAGGCGGAGTCGAAGTCGCCCACCGCGTAGAGCCGTTCGCCCGACTGCAGGAACGACTCCCGCGGCGCCCGGGTCAGCAGGATGTCGGTCTTGTCGACCAGGTCGCGCGAGAACTGCAGCGCCTTGTCCTCGCCCCAGGCGACGCCGAGAAAGCCCACCAGCCGCGGGAGCAGGAAGACGCTGCCGATCAACTTGCCCTTGTATTTCGCCTCCAGCAGATCGGTCCAGTTTTTCGGTAGGTCGGCCGGCTTGACCTTGTCCTTGTTGTAGACGACCGCGTAGATTAGGTTGTTGGTGAGACCGGCCTTTCCGGCCATCTCGATGTTGCCCGGCGCCGTGCCGAATGGAGTCCAGTCAACCACGGCCAGCATGTCACGCTGGTTCAGCGGGATGACGCCGCCCAGGGATGTGTGGATGACGTCCGCCTCGTAGCGGCCGGCCCGTGACTCGGCGATCGCCTTGGTAATGATGTTGTTGTCGCCCAGCCATTGGACTTCGATGCCCGGGAACATGTTGTTGAAGGCCTCGGGGATCCAGTCGACTTCGCGCTGCTGCGGTCCCCAGATGACGACCTTGCCTTCCTGCCTGGCCTGCGCGTAAAGCGCGCGCACGGCCGGCGAGTCCTTCCAGGCCGGTTGGGCAGCCACGGCCAGTGCCAGCAGGAAGCCGAAAAGCGCGAAAACCCATCGGGTAGCGAGTTGCACCATCACTGTCTCCTTTGGTTGTGCGGGCGCGTGCCGGCCCGGATCAAATCTGGCCTCGCGGGCCGTTGGTCGCGTTCTTCGGGTTGTCCCACTGCGGCACCAGTCGCGGACTGACCGGCCTGAACAGGCGCGAGTGCGGGACATGCATCTTGAAGAGGCGCGCCGCATTGCCCCCCAGGATCAGGTTCAGGTCATCCTGGCCGGTGTTGAGCGCGCCCACCTGGCGCAGTGCCCAGCCCCAAGGGTCCACCTGATGTTGGGGCAATCCCTGGGAACGGATCTGGACCGGATAGGCCTGCGGTGTCTGCCCGTATTGGGTGTGAAACGGAATGCTGGCGCCCCAGTCGGTGCCAAAGACCAGCTTCTCTGGGCCGATATTCGGGTCCCGCAATGCCTTCCAGTAGAGATCGGTCCAGTAGTAGCCGGTCTCCAGGTACACGTTGTCGTTGGCGGCCGCCACCAGAAAACATTCCTCCACCATGCGATCGCTCC
>JAAOZX010000252.1 GCA_012274225.1 Comamonadaceae bacterium
GTGCCCGCCCCCACCCCTACCCTCCCCCGCGCGGGGGAGGGAGTTCCATTTGTTGCGAAACCAAACCAGTTCTGGCTGCAGACGAAGCCGGGCAGGTTGCCGATCAGGGCGCGGTGCGGGATCAGGGCCCCTTTGGGCGGGCCGGTGGTGCCGCTGGTGTAGATCAGCACGGCGCCGTCGTCGGCCTTCGTCGGCACGGCCTCGAAGCCGCCGGCCTGCCGTCCCAGCTCGTCCGCCCAATCCAGGTCGGCTTGCGACGCGGCGCCCCCCACACCGATCACCGTGCGCAGCGACTGGCAATTGCCGCGCACGGCCTGGATGTTGTCGATCGAGCTGTCGTCGCAGATCGCCACCGCGGCATCGCTGTCTTGCAACCGGTACTCCAGCGCGTCGGGGCCGAACAGCATCGACAGCGGCATCGCCACCGCACCCATCTGGAACACCGCCATGTAGGCGATCGCGGTTTCGAAGCGCTGCGGCATCACGATCGCCACGCGGTCGCCGCGCCGCACGCCGAGCGCGCTGAGGACCTGGCTCAGTCGGTCCGCGCGTTCCTGCAACGCACCGTAGGTCAACGCCGATTGGCCTGCGTTCGCACCGTGTGCGCGGATCGCGATCGCGCTCGACGTGCCCTCGTTCCTGGCCCAGCGGGAGCAGCACACCTGCGCGATGTTGAAGCGCTCGGGCACCTGCCAGCCGAATTCGGCGTGCATGCGCGCGTAGTTGTCCCTGCCTTGACTGACGACCATGGCCGCGCTCCTTATGATGAGATGAATGTACCAAGTCAAGAAAGCCCCCCGCAGCGAGTTGGTCCCGATCCGCAATCTGCAGTACCACGTGCTGCTCTGGGGCCAGCCCGGCCCGGGCAAGGTGCCCATGGTGATGGTGCACGGCTGGATGGACGTGGCCGCCTCCTACCAGTTCATGGTGGATGCGCTCGCCCACGACCACTACGTGATCGCCCCCGACTGGCGCGGCTACGGCCTCACCACCGTCACCGGGTCGGCGCTGCACGCCGGCCAGGCACCCACGGGCGCGAGCGGCGAGGCCTGGCAGGGCACTGACAGCTACTGGTTTGCCGACTACCTGGGCGACCTGGACGCCCTGATCGATCACTACTCGCCCGACGCGCCGGTGCATCTGGTGGGCCATAGCATGGGCGGCAACGTGGTCATGCTGTATGCCGGAGCCCGGCCGCAGCGCGTCCGGCGGCTGGTCAACCTGGAAGGCTTTGGCATGCCGGCCAGCCGGCCGGACCAGGCCCCCAAGCGCTACGCCCGGTGGATGGACGAGCTCAAGGCCTTTCATCGCGGCGAAATGGCGCTCAAGACCTACGACTCCGACTCGGCCGTGGCGGCGCGGCTGATGAAGACCAACAAGCGTCTGGGACAGGACAAGGCCAGTTGGCTGGCGGGGCATTGGGCCAAGCCGGACGCGCAAGGGCGCTGGCGGATCCTGGGCGATCCAGCCCATAAGGTCATCAGTCCGCAACTGTCGCGGGTGGACGAGGTGCTGGAAATTTACAAGTCGATCACCGCGCCGACGCTGGTTGTGGAAGCCAGCGAGGACAGTCTCACCCAATGGTGGCACGGCAAGTACACACTGGCCGAGTTCCACGAGCGCCTGAAAGGGGTTCCGGACCTGCGCAGGGCCGTGATCCTGGACGCCGGCCATATGCTGCATCACGACCAACCCGAGCAGCTCGCCCGGCTGGTCGAGAGCTTCCTGGAGACCTGACCCGCCCTCCAGCGAGAAAAAATACCGTTGTGTTGCGGCCAGCCCAACTCAAGAAGTAACAGCGCTTGAGGTAGGACAGCTCCTACGTCACACTCATGTCACCAAGTGTGTTCGGAGTGTCGAATGCGTCGAATCTGTTGGGGCCTGTTTCTCACAGTGTTGACCTGCTTGCCCGGCGCTGCGCTGGCAGATGGGTTCGAGCAAGGCCTCGCCACACTGTGGGAGGTGATGTGGCACCAGAGCGGCACGCCGACCCGCATCGTGCGCTGGGAAAACGACATCCGGGTCCGGTTCCGCGGGGTCGACGTCGACAAGCACCGCGAGCACACCCTGGAAGCCCTGCGCACCGTCACGGCCGAGGCCGGCATCAAGCTGATCGACGTCACCGACCTGCCCGAAGCCGAGCAGGCCGCCAATCTCTCGGTCGAGATCCTGTCTGACAACCAGCTGGAAGACAACCAGCCGTGCGTGACCTACCTGGACTTCCGCACCGAGACCAAGATCGACTCGGCCACGATGCAGATGCGCTCCAAGGACGCGTGGCGCTGCGCTTACCACGAGTCCATGCATGTGATGGGTGTGCGCGGCCATCCGGCCGGCCAGACCGTGCTGAGCTATTTCCCCTGGAAGATCGACGGCCTGCTGCCGCTGGACCGGGTGATGCTGCGGGCCTGGTATTCGCCCCGCATGGCCGGTGGCATGACGCCGTTCGAAGCACTGCCGGTGCTGGCCAATGAACTGATCGCGACGCTGCCCGACAAGGACAGGGAAACAGCGGGCAAGGTGCGCGACCAGTTCTTCGCCGACACCATCGCACAGATGAATGCCTATGCCAAAGGCCTGGGCGACGTTCCGGCAGTGGTCAAGCGATCGGGCAAGTCCACCTCCGATGGCATCCGCTACGGCCGCGGCGAAATGAGCTACTTCCTGGGCATCGCCTACCTCGAAGGGGTGACCGTGCAGCGCGACGCCAGCCAGGCCGTGCGCTGGCTGGAACGGGCCGCCACCATGGGCAACCGCGGCGCGCAGGCCAAGCTGGGCGGTTTCCGCTGACCGGTTCCCGGTGCCAGCGCCTGGGCTGCGCCTCATGAGAAAATCCTCTGTTAACCAGGATTTCTCACATGGAAGCAGAACGCATCAACCAGATCGGCAGCCAGCTGGCCGACCTCTCCGCCCGCACCGCAGCACTCCGGGGGTATCTTTGACTTCGATGCCAAGTCGGAGCGACTGAGAACCGTCGTCGCCTCGCTGGAAGACCCGCAGGTCTGGAACGATCCGAAGAAGGCCCAGGAGCTGGGCCGCGAGAAAAAGCAGCTCGACGGCATGGTCGTCATGTTGTCGAATCTCACCAGCGAGCTTTCGGACAACCTCGAGCTCTATGAGATGAGCAAGGCCGAGGGCGACGAGGCCGGCCTCGAGACGCTCGAAGGCGACGCCGCCAAGCTCGCCCGCGATGTGGAAGCGCTGGAATTCCGGCGCATGTTCAACAACCCGGCCGACCCGCTGAACGCCTTCCTGGACATCCAGGCCGGCGCCGGCGGCACGGAGGCCTGCGACTGGGCCAGCATGCTGCTGCGCCAGTACCTGAAGTACGCCGAGCGCAAGGGCTTCAAGACCACCATCGAGGATGAGACGCCGGGCGACACCGCCGGCATCAAGGGCGCCACCATCAAGATCGAGGGCGACTATGCCTTCGGGCTGCTGCGCACCGAGACCGGCGTGCACCGGCTGGTGCGCAAGTCGCCCTTCGATTCGGCGGGCGGGCGCCACACCAGCTTCGCCAGCGTTTTCGTCTACCCCGAGGTCGATGACTCCATCGAGATCGACATCAACCCGGCCGACGTGCGGGTGGATACCTACCGCGCCAGCGGCGCCGGCGGCCAGCACATCAACAAGACCGACTCGGCGGTTCGCCTCACGCACATCCCGACCAACATCGTGGTGCAGTGCCAGGACAGCCGCAGCCAGCACAGCAACCGCGACGTGGCGTGGAAGCGCCTGCGTTCGCGGCTGTACGACCACGAAATGCGCAAACGCATGGAAGAGCAGCAAAAGCTGGAGGACACCAAGACCGACGTCGGCTGGGGCCACCAGATCCGCAGCTACGTGCTGGACAACAGCCGCATCAAGGACCTGCGCACCGGCGTGGAAATCTCCAATACCCAGAAGGTGCTGGACGGCGACCTCGACCCGTTCATCGAAGCGTCGCTGAAGCAGGGCGTCTGAGTGAAGACAGCGGCCCTTATCTTCGACATGGACGGCACAATGATCGACTCGATGCCTTTCCACGCTCAGAGCTGGATCGAGTTCGCACGACGGCACGGTCTCACGATTGAGCTGGACGACCTGATGCGCCGCACCACCGGGCGCACCGGCATCGAGTGCATGTGCGAGGTGTTCGAGTGCGATGTGCCGCCCGCCGAGGCGCTGGCGCTGATCGACGAAAAGGAAGCGATCTACCGCGAACTGTTCACGCCGGCTTTCGCCGAGGTGGCCGGCTTTCGGCGCTTCGCCGCCGCCGCGATGAGCCGCGGCCTGAAGGTCGGCGTCGGCACCGCCGGGGACCAGCACAACATCGCCTTCGCCCTGTCGAACCTGAAGATGGCCAGTGCGCCGCACGCGGTGGTCGGCGGCGACGAAGGCCTGCCGGGCAAGCCCGAGCCGGCGATCTTCCTGGAGACCGCCCGGCGCCTCGGCGTGAGCCCGCGGGAGTGCATCGTTTTCGAGGATGCACCATTCGGCATCGAGGCGGCGCGCCGCGCCGGTATGCGCGCGGTGGCGATCTGCACCAGCCATGATTCGAATGCGCTGGCCGGCTCCCACGTGGTGGCGCAGGCGCGCGATTACCATCAACTCACCAACAAGAATTTCCTGGAGGGCCTGCATGCGTGAAGGACAAGGCAACCTGATCTACCGGGCCGACTACCAGGGCCCGGCATTCTGGATCGACAGCGTGGAGCTGTGCTTCGACCTGGACCCGGGCAAGACCCGGGTGCTGAACAAAATGAAATTGCGCCGCAACCTCGACGTTCCGGTGCAGGCCCTGCGCCTGGACGGCGAGGAGCTGAACCTGGCCCGGGTGCTGGTGAACGGCCAGGGCGCGTCGTTCAAGCTGGAGACCCGCCAGCTGGTGCTGGAGAACCTGCCGCAGGGCGGCGAGCCGTTCGAGCTGGAAATTCTCACCACCTGCATGCCGGCCAAGAACACCAAGCTGATGGGCCTGTACGTGAGCAACGAATCGTTCTTCACGCAGTGCGAGGCCGAGGGTTTTCGCCGCATCACCTATTTCCTGGACCGGCCCGACGTGATGGCCAGCTACAGCGTGCTGCTGCGCGCCGACAAGGCCCGCTACCCGGTTCTGCTGTCCAACGGCAACCGGGTGGAACAGGGCGACCTGGACGAAGGCCGCCATTACGCCCGCTGGGTCGACCCGCACCGCAAGCCCAGCTACCTGTTTGCGCTGGTGGCCGGGCAGCTGGTGTGCCGCGAGCAGCGCATCCGCTCGCGCAACGGCAGCGACCACCTGCTGCAGGTCTACGTGCGGCCCGGCGATCTGGACAAGACCGAGCACGCGATGAACTCGCTGATGGCGTCGGTGGCCTGGGACGAGGCGCGCTTCGGGCTGGCGCTGGACCTGGAGCGCTTCATGATCGTGGCCACCAGCGACTTCAACATGGGCGCGATGGAAAACAAGGGCCTGAACATCTTCAACACCAAGTACGTGCTGGCCAGCCAGGCCACCGCCACCGACATCGATTATTCCAACATCGAATCGGTGGTGGGCCACGAGTACTTCCACAACTGGACCGGCAACCGCGTCACCTGCCGCGACTGGTTCCAGTTGAGCCTGAAGGAAGGCCTGACGGTGTTCCGCGACCAGGAGTTTTCGCAGGACCTGGCGGGCGAGGCGTCAGCGCGGGCCGTCAAGCGCATCGAGGACGTGCGCGTGCTGCGCACCGCCCAGTTTCCGGAGGATGCCGGCCCGATGGCCCATCCGGTGCGCCCCGACCAGTACCTGGAAATCAACAACTTCTACACCGTCACCGTCTACGAGAAGGGCGCCGAGGTGGTGCGGATGATGCAGACCCTGGTCGGGCGCGAGGGGTTCGCGCGCGGCATGACGCTCTACTTCCAGCGCCACGACGGCCACGCGGTCACCTGCGACGAATTCGCCCAGGCCATTGCCGACGCCAACCCGCAATCGCAACTGGCGCAATTGCTGCCGCAGTTCAAGCGCTGGTACAGCCAGGCCGGGACACCGCGCGTCAGCGTCACGACGCATTTCGATCCGGCCAGCGGCGACTACGCCATGACGCTCTCGCAGCACTGCGCGGCAACGCCCGGCCAACCCGAGAAGCAGCCCTTCGTCATCCCGGTCGCGCTGGGCCTGGTGGGGCCGGACGGCCGCGAGGTCTTCAACGGCATGCATGTGCTCACCCAGGCCAGCGAGACCCTGAGCTTTCCGGGCCTCGCTGGCGAGCCAGTGCCCTCCATCCTGCGCGGCTTCAGCGCGCCGGTGATCCTGGAGTTCGACTACAGCGACACGCAACTGCTCGCGCTGCTGGCCGGCGACACCGACCCGTTCAACCGCTGGGAAGCCGGCCAGCGACTGACCGTCAACCGGGCACTGGCCTTCATCGCCCAGCCGGGCCTCACGGCCGGCGACATCCGGCTGGACGCGCCCTATATCGAGGCGATGCGCAGCGTGCTGCGGCATCCATTGCTCGACGCGGCCTTCAAGGAACTGGTGCTGACGCTGCCGGCGGAGACCTACATCGGCGAGCAGCTGGAAATCGTGGACCCGCAGCGTGTGCATCAGGTGCGCGAAGCCATGCGCGAACAATTGGCCCAGGCGCTGTTCGACGACTGGCAATGGGCCTTCGACGCGCACCGCGAGAACGGCGCCTACCGGCCGGACCCGCTGTCCTCCGGCCGGCGCGCGCTGGCGGGCCTGGCCCTGACCCATCTGTGCCTGGCGGCGCGCCGCAACAGTGACGCGGTCTGGCCGGGCATTGCCTTCCAGCGCTTCAAGGACGCCGGCAACATGACCGAGCGCTTCAACGCCCTGGCGGCGCTGGTGATCAGCGGA
>JAAOZX010000038.1 GCA_012274225.1 Comamonadaceae bacterium
TCGCGAAGGCTTCGGCCAGCGCGTCCTCGGCGCCCGCCACGTCGCGGGTGCGCGCCGCCAGGAAGGCCACCAGCTTGCCGTAGCTGCGCCGGGCGGCGGCCTGCGCCGCCGCGTGGGCGGGTGCCGGGTCGTTGGCCATCCGCGCGACTACATCGCCCAGATCGGGCGGATCTCCACCTTGCCGTGGCTGGCGCCGGGGCAACGCGCCGCCCAGGACAGCGCGGCGTCCAGGTCGGGCACGTTGATCAGGTAATAGCCGCCCAGCTGCTCCTTGGTGTCGGCATACGGCCCGTTGAGGACTTCGGTCTTGCCGTCGGTGGTCCGCACGGTGGTGGCCGTCGCGACGGGCTTCAGCCGATTCGACGCCAGCAGCACGTCGGCCTTTTTCAGGGCCTCGGAATAGGCGCCGTAGGACGCCATGGCAGCGCTCGCCTGCGCCTCGGTGAGGTCCTGGAAACCCGCTTCCTGCGCGTAGATCAACAGCATGTATTGCATATCGACTCCTGAAGTTGTGCGGAGCACCATGCGCCGCTATGACAATGACGGGGCGGGGCGACCGATTTCGACAGTGGACGGCAAATTTCCTGCGTCGCGCGGCGGCGCCGGGGCCTATTTTGCGCGGGGCGGGGGCGTGAAGGCGACATGGGCTCATGTCCCGTGTTCGCCTTGCCGCCGTGGTCTGGCTACAGTCACGGGTCTGGTGACGACGAACGACCTCATTGAAGGAGCTCTGCAATGACCCCCACCCATCCGCGCCTTGCTTTTTATCATTCACCGAACACCCGCTCCAGCGGAACCCTGGCGCTGCTCGAGGAGCTGCAGGCAGACTATGACCTGCATGTCTTGAACGGCAAGAAAGGCGAGCAGCGACTGCCGGAGTACCTGGCCATCAACCCCATGGGCAAGGTGCCGGCCGTCATGCACGGTGACGCGGTCGTCACCGAGCAAGGTGCGGTGTACCTTTATCTCGCCGACCTGTTCCCGGAGAAGGGCCTGTCGCCGCCGATCGGGGATCCGTTGCGCGGCCCCTATTTGCGCTGGCTGTTCTTCTACGGATCGAGCTTCGAGCCGGCACTCATCGACCGGATGATGAAGCGTGACGCAGCGCCGATGTCGACGTCGCCTTATGGCGACTGGGACACGATGTTCAAGACCTTGACCGATCAGCTCACGGCCGGCCCGTACCTGCTGGGCGAGCGCTTCACGGCGGCCGACGTGCTGTGGGGCACCGCGCTGCACTGGACAACGATGTTCAAACTCGTGCCGGAGTTACCCGTCATCACGCAATACATCGCTCGCGTGACGGGGCGGCCCGCCATGCAGCACGCGGTCAAGAAGGATGCCGAGCTCGCCGCAGCCCTCGGCACCTGACTCCGGCGTCAGGACATGACGACCGGCCCGCCTTTGGCCAGCGCACGCTGGTACGCGGGGCGGGCCACCATGCGGGCCTGGTAGGCGGCCAGGAACGGAAACTTGCCGGCACTGGCGGCCCGGGCCAGGGCCGCTTCCACCGGGAAGCTCATCTGGAAGTCGGCGATGCTGATGTGGTCTCCGGCAAACCAGGTGTTGCCACTCAGGTGTGACTCGATGAAAGCCAGGGCGGTCGCCAGGTTCGGATCGACCAACTTGGCCTGCACCTGTCCGCAAAGCTGTCGTGCAATCGGCCGCACGAAGAAGGGCATCGGCTGCTTGGGGATGGTCGTGAAAACCAGCTTCATGACCAGCCAGTTCATCAACGAGCCCTCGGCGTAGTGCATCCAGAAGCGCGACTGGCGGTGCTCCGGCGTGCCCGGCGCGGGTTGCAAATGCGCCAGTTCGCCTTGCGCCTTCGCGCCAAAGCGCTCGACCAGGTACTCCAGGATGGCCCCCGACTCGGCGATCGTCTCGTTGCCTTCCGTGATCACGGGCGACTTGCCCAATGGGTGAACCGCCTTCAGCTCAGGGGGTGCCAGCCGTGTCTTGGGATCGCGCTGGTAGAGCTTGATCTCATACGGCACGCCCATTTCTTCCAGCAACCACAGAACCCGCTGTGAACGGGAAGTCTCGAGATGGTGGACAGTGATCATGCTGTTGCCTCCGGATGTGGCCCATCACGCATCGGCAACCACGGGGGGCGGTCGCTCGAGCGGGTGAGCGAGCCTATCATGCGGCCGGCCTTGGGTTGACCATGCGGTTCACAGGAAAGCGCAGGACCCGACCGACGTGAACGCGCCGCATGCAACCCCGCTTGCGCGCGCAGAAGAATTGCAGTTTGATGACAGTCTTCAACGACCCTTTGGGAGGCTCGCATGCAGCTGCCGCTACCGGATCTGCCCCAGCGTTTCGCGATCAGTCATCCCACCGAGGCCGACTTCAAGGGTGGCGGCCTGCGCGAATACTCCGCCTACCGTGACCTGGACATCGCGGCTGCCACCAACGGGCTGGCAACGGCTCACGTCATCCGCATGACCGCGCCGTTCAGCCCCCAGCTGAGCATCAAGCATCACCACGACGTGCTGTTCCAGATGGTGTATTGCCTCAAGGGCTGGTTCGAAACCGAGTTCGAGGGGGAGGGCCGGCACCGGCTGCTTCCCGGTTCCTGCTGGGTGCAGCCGCCGGGCATCCGCCACACGGTCGTGGGCTGGTCCGAGGACTGCGAACTGCTCGAGATCCTCATGCCGGCGCATATCGAAACGGTCAACGACGTCTGACGCCGGTTTCGCATCCCTCTACACAATGAACCGCTCCGCCCGGAACGGCCTGGCGTCGATGGGGCACTCCTCGCCCAGCATCAGGCTCGCCAGGACCTGCGCGGTGCCGGGGCCGGTGCTCAATCCGATGTGCTGATGACCGATGGCCAGCCACAGGCCCGGATGCCTGGGTGCTTCCCCGATGAGCGGCCGGCAGTCGGGCAGGGTGGGGCGCGCCCCCAGCCATTCGCTGCCGGCGCGCGCGCCCAGCGGAAAGGCCTGGCGGGCCGCTGCTTCGGCCAGTTCCAGCTGGGTCCGGTTGGCGGGCGCGTCGCGCTCCGTCAGCTCCACGCCGGTGCTGAGCCGCAGCCCGCCTTCCATCGGCGCCAGAACGTACCCGGCCGCCGTGTCGTAGACCGGCCTTGCCAGCGTGGCGCCGGACTCTGCGGCAAAGTTCTGGTGATAGCCGCGCTCGAAAGCCAGCGGCGCGGCCACTCCCAGGGGCTCGAGCAGGTCGTTGGCCCAGGGCCCCAGCGCAACGACGACCTTGTTCGCCGTCGTCGAGCGGCCATCGCGGCCACGCAGTTGCCAATGGCCCTGCGAGTTGCGTTGCAACGAGGTGATCTCGCGTTGCACCAGGTCGCCATCCCGGGCCTGGAACAGCGCGGCGTAGGCCTCGACCACCCGGCCCGGATCGTCGACCGAGCAGGTGTCCTTGATCCACAGGCCGCGTTCGAAGACCGGCAGCAGATGCGGCTCCAGGTCGCGCAAGGCCGCTGGATCCAGTTCCTGCGTCGCGATTTCAAACCGATCGTAGACATCGCGTGCGAAGCGACTGTTGGCGAACGCCTGCGCGCTGCGGTACAGGAAGATCCATCCGTTGTCGCGCAGCCGATGGGCGACGCCCGCTTCCTGCATCAGGCGCCGGTGCGCCGGCATTGACAGGCGGATCAATGCATCGAGCGCCGTGGCGGTTCGGTTGAAGGCCGCGGGACGCGCGCGGCTGACAAATCCGATGCCCCACTTGGTTTGCCGCAACATGTAGAGCGGGTCGTAGCGAAGTTGCGGCGACCGGTTGGACAGCAACCGCGGCAAGGTGGCCCACAGGCCCGGGTTGTTGAGGGGAATGAGCGAGCTGCGCGCGAACACCCCGGCATTGCCATAGGAAGTCTCCTGGCCCGGCCCCTTGCGGTCGAAGAGCTGAATCTTCAGGCCGCGCCGCTGCAGCTCCAGCGCGCAGCACACCCCGACCATCCCGGCGCCCACCACAGCCACGGTTTCGCCCCGTTGCATCGCTTCTGCCTCCTGCGTTGCGTCGATTGTCGCCGCAACCCATGACCGCGCGGCGATGCGTCAAAATGGCCGGGTCGAGGAGGAAAAACCATGCCCTACATCCGAATGGACGTGGCGTTCACGGCCGCGGCCGCCGCAGCGCTTCGGGCCGAGCTGGGTGCGCAATGGGACAAGCCGCGCCACGTCTTCACGCTCGAGCCTCTGCATGCCACCGGCAAGCTGCCGTGCCAGGGCGATCTGATTGCCGATCTCAGGCTGACCGATCGCGTCTGGCGCGTCGAACAGCGCTCGCTGCTGGCGGACGAGCACGCCAACGCCACGATTTCGCTGCTGGTGGGCGAGGCGCCCAAAGCCAGGCTCACCTGTGACATCGAGGAGGAGCGCATCCAGCTGACCGACGGTGCGCAAGCGGCGCTGTTCGCCGAGCACATCGGCCGGCAGCAGGCCTCCGAGTGCCGCGTGCTGATGGCCGCCCTCAGCGCGCTGCCCGACCTGAGGGCCGGGGATGTGGTGCAGGACACGGGCTTTTCCCGCCACATGTTCTTCATCGAGGAGCGGCTCTTTCTGTGGACGGCGTCGAACGAAGTGCACATGCGCTACCTGCTGGACGTCGGCATGAAGGCCGGCGACTTGAAGCAGTTGCGGCAGTGATGCCGCGTTGTCAGTGGCGAAGGGTCAATCGCCCTCGAATTCGCACAAGGCAAAGACCTTCTGGCCGCATGACTCCAGCCGTTTTCGACCGCCGAGATCGGGCAGGTCGATGATGAAGCAGCACTCGACGATCGTTCCTCCCATGGACTCGATCAACTTCACGGCGGCCTCGGCCGTGCCGCCGGTGGCGATCAGGTCGTCGGCCAGCAACACGCGGTCGCCCTTGCTGATCGCATCGAGGTGGATCTCGATCCGGTCCGTGCCGTATTCGAGTACATAGTCGTGACCGACCGTCTCCGCGGGCAATTTGCCTTTCTTGCGAATGGGGACGAACCCCACGCCCAGCTGAAAAGCGAGCGCCGAGCCGACGATGAAGCCGCGCGACTCGATCCCGACCACCTTGTCGATCTTGACGCCTTCATAGCGGCTGGCCAGTTCGTTGATGGTGCTGCGAAAGCCCACCGGGTCCTTCAAAAGGGTGGTGATGTCGCGGAACATCACGCCTTCCTTCGGGTAGTGGGGAACGGTGCGAATACGGGACTTGATCGGCATGGCAGCGGCTCTCGGATGGCGGTGACCGGACGCGTCAGAGGGTAGCTCAGCCCGTTTGCCTCCGCAACCGATTCGCGCAAGGCCGGTGGCCGGAGGCTCGACGACAACTTCCCATTCTTTGTCTTGCTCAGTCAGCGGCGATGCAGAATAGTGCCCCATTCGCCACAGGAAACCGGAGGCCCCCATGCTCTCGCCCCACGACGTGTCCGCTCGCCGGCGGGCGTTCCGCCAGCTGCACGAATCCGGCTGCTTCGTCATCCCGAATCCGTGGGACCCCGGCAGTGCGCGTTATCTTCAGCAGCTGGGGTTCAAGGCGCTGGCCACCACCAGCTCGGGCGCGGCCTGGCGGCACGCCAAGGCCGATGGACAGATGCCTGTCGAGGAAACGCTGGCGCATCTTCGCGAGATGGTCGCTGCGACCGCGCTGCCGGTGAATGCCGACTTCGAAGCCGGCTTCGCGGCGGATGCGGCCGGCGTCGCGCGCAACGTGCGGCTGGCGGTGGAGACCGGCGTGGCGGGCCTTTCAATCGAAGATTCCACCGGTGACGCAAACGAACCGCTGCGCGACATCGCCTCCGCGGTCGAACGCATGCGCGCCGCACGCGCCGCGATCGATGAAGCCGGGGGCGAGACGCTACTCGTCGGGCGCGCCGAGAATTTCATCGTCGGCCGACCGGACCTGCGCGATGCGATTCGCCGCTTGCAGGCTTATGCCGAGGCCGGCGCGGATTGCCTCTACGCGCCCGGCATAGCGACGCGCGAGCAGATCGCCGCGGTGGTGGCAGCAGTGGCGCCCAAGCCCGTCAACCTGCTGGTCGGATTCCCCACCGAGCTCACCTTGCGCGACATCGAGGCACTGGGCGTGCGCCGGGTCAGCGTCGGCGGTGCGCTGGCGCGCGCTGCCTGGGGCGGCTTCATGCGGGCGGCTCAGCTGATCGCCACCGAAGGCAAGTTCGACGGTTTCGCCGGCGCCGCCGCTGGCGCGGAGCTGAATCGGTTGATGCGCGAGGGATAGGCAACCCGATCCATTGCCGCGACCCGGGCGACGCCTCAAAGCAACCCTTCGATCGGCAGCAGCGACAAGACCGAAATCTCCAGCTGCCGCCAGAACCCGGCCCCGGGTTCGCGGTCGTGCACGACCTCTTGGCCGGCGCTGCGTTCCACCCACTGCAGCCCGCCGTCGGGCGCTATGCGCACCTGATAGGCGCGCTCGGCCATCATGGCGGTGATGGCGTCCGCCATCGTCGCCGCGATGACCGGACATTCCATGACGAAGCCCAGCTCGGTATTGAGGCGCGCCGAGCGCGGGTCGAAATTGAACGAGCCGACGAAAACAGCCGAGCGATCCGCCGTGAACGTCTTGGCGTGCAGGCTGGAGGCGGAGCTGCTGCCACCCGCCCGGAACGTCCTCGGCGCCGCGCCGCCGGTCCGCTTCATTTCATACAGTTCGACGCCAGCCTCCAGCAACTGCCTGCGGCGCTTGGCGTAACCGGCGTGAACGGCGGGGACATCGGTGGCCTCCAGCGAGTTCGTCAGCACCGTGATCTTCGCGCCGTGCCGGGCCATTTCGGCGAAATGCGCGGCGCCGTCGGCGCCCGGCACGAAGTACGGAGACACCAGTTCGAGTTCCCGCGTCGGCGTTGCCACGATCCGCTTGAGGCGGGCCCACAGGAAGTCATCGGCCCTGGCCTTGCCCAGGCCCTTGGACGGATCGTCGCTCACCATGTGCACGCTGGCCCACTCGAATGGCAGGCGATGCTCCAGCATTTCGCGCACGAACGGCTGCCGGGCCAGCGCGTCGAGGTACAGGGCCGTGATGGCAGCGCGGTCGGCGCCCACGGCCGGGGTCAAGTCCGCCGGCGCCCCGCCAGGCTGCAACACGCGGCCTGCCGGATATGCCGAATCGCTGGCCCAATACCGGTCGAAGTCCCGCGAAACGTCCCGGACCACATCGCCGATCGCCATCACGTCCAGGTCGACGAACTGCAGGTTCTGGCCTGCGCCGAAGTACTCGTCGCCGACGTTGCGCCCGCCGATGATGGTGACCTGGTTGTCGGCGGTGAACGACTTGTTGTGCATGCGCCGGTCGAGCCGATCGAAGTCCGTGAGGTAGCCCAGCGCGCGCCAGCGCCGCGCCGCGAACGGATTGAACAGGCGAACCTCGATGTTGCGATGCGAGCCCAGTTCCGCCAGCACGTCGTCCATGCCCTCGGTGTTGTTGTCGTCAAGCAGCAGGCGCACTCGCACGCCGCGCTTGGCGGCGCGCCGCAGCGCATCGAACAGCAGGCCGCCGGCCATGTCGTTGCGCCAGATGTAGTACTGCACATCCAGGCTGCGCTCGGCGACGTCGGCCAACCGGGCGCGGGCGGCGAAGGCGTCGATGCCCTGCGGCAATGCGATGACGCCGGACTTGCCGGGGTGCGCCCGCGTGAGCGGAGCGACGGTTCGCCCCAGGTGCGTGTCGGCCGTGTCCTGGAAGGCGGTCGAGACGGTCCGGTTGTCCTGGCTGGGCAAAACGGCGCAACCCGGCAGCACCA
>JAAOZX010000039.1 GCA_012274225.1 Comamonadaceae bacterium
CGGCTTTCGGATGTCCGGATGTCCAGATTCCTACATCCGCAGCCGCTGCGCGTACCCCGTCATCTCCAGATAGCCGCGGCCCACGTGCCTGCCGTTGCTGTCCAACAGGTCCGACAGGCCCTCCCAGTAGATTGCGCCGGTGGAGTTGCGGCTGTCCAGTTCCTGGTTGTCGATCACGGCGCGCACCGTGTAGAAGTCGGCCGGCGTTCGCACGATCCATTCCACCGGGTAAACCGCCTGCGAGAGCGGGCTGGTCCAGTGCCGCTGCGGGCTGAAGTCGACTTCGCCGGGCGAGAAGATGTACAGGCCGCCGCCCTTGGGCGAGCGGAACGATCCGCCACTCCACAGCGGCGAGCCGTCGGCCTTGCGGAGGCGAAAGGCAGTGAGGGCGCTGCCGTCGTCCAGGTTCATGCCGATCCAGTCCCAGCCCACCGCTTCGGGCGCCAGGTACTCGTCGCTCCACTCGTGATCGAGCCAGGCCTTCCCCGTCACTTCGAAGCGCTGGCCGCGCAGCGTGATCGCCCCGGCCACCGCCAGTTGCGGCTGGCTGTAGTAGTAGCTGGCCTGCTGCGGCAGCGGACCCTTGCGCGACAGGCCCTGCGCGCCTTGCAAGATGACTGGCTGGGTCGGTGCGCAGCGCAGGTCCAGCGCGAAATCGGCTGCAACGGCATGCGCGAGGTAATGCTGCGGTCCGCGCACCAGCGACCAGTCGCGCAATCGCACCCGGGTATCGTCCCGCGCTGCGGATGCGACATCGAAGCCCTCGCGCGCGATGCGCTGGTCGTGCCACAGCTTGCGGCCCTGAACGTCGGTCAGCGCCGCATGCGCGAACAGCAATTGCTTGGCCGCGAAGCGCGAGGTCATGTCCTGCGTGCCGTCGATGCGGCTGCGAAAGAAGGTCACCTGAAAACCGAATTCGCGCTCGCCGGCGCGGGCCTGCCCGGTGACATACCACCACTCGGTGCGAAAGGCCGGATGGGCGCCGTGGTCGCCTGGAAACTTCAATTGCGCTGGCGGCAGCGACCAGGACGCACCGCCCGCGGCGAGCGCGGGTGTGGCCAGCAACAGCGAGCGACGGCGCATCACCAATCCTCCTTCACCGCCAGCACCGCATCGCGACCGGCGGCCGCGCGCCCGGCCAGCCAGGCCGTCACGGTGCCCGCCGCCACCACGGCGGCGCACAGCACCAGCAGGCGCACCCAGGGCAGCAACAGGTCCATGGTCCAGTGGAAGCTCTGCGGGTTGACCACGTGCACCAGCACCACCGACACGGCCAGTCCCAGCGCCAGCCCGGCGGCCGATCCGATCAGGGTCCAGGCCGCGCCTTCGCCCGCCACCACCGCCAGGATCTGAGCGCGTGTCAGGCCGAGATGCGCCAGCAGGCCGAACTCCTTGCGCCGTGCCAGCACCTGCGCGCTGAAGCTGGCGGCCACGCCGAACAGGCCGATGCCGATCGCCACCGCCTGCAGCCAGTAAGTGACCGCGAAGCTGCGGTCGAAGATCCGCAGCGACAGCGCGCGCAGTTCGCGGGCGGACGCGAAATCGATGCCGACCGCGCCGTCGGCCTCACGCTCGGCGACCTCGCGGATCGCCTGCTGCACCCGACCCGCATCGGCCCCCGGCGCCAGCCAGATCTGCAGGTCGTTGGCGCGCCGGTCGCCGGTCAGGCGTTCGAAGTCGCGGCTGTCCATCGTGACCGCACCGCTTTGCCGCACGTAGTCGCGCCAGACGCCGGCGACGAAGAACACCGGCGACGGTGAGGTGGCGGCAAACGCCTTCGCCAGCGGCGCGAAGACGGTCCCCAACCGCGCACCGTAGAGGTCGATCACGGCCTCGCTCACATAGACGGGGATCTGGCCGGGCGGCGCCGGCCGCACGTCCCCCACCAGCGGCAGCGTGCGCGCCGGGTCGCCGATCTCGCGGGCCACCAGCGCCAGCGCCGGCAGCCCCGGATCGAGCAACAGCGGCCGGATGCGCGTGCCGCTGACCCGGCGCACCCCGTCGACATGCGCGATCGCCTGGATGAATTCGGGCGAGAACCAGGTGGTCTCGGCGGCGGCCGAAGAGACGGCCGTGCGCGCATACAGGTCGGCCGGCAACACCACGTCGAGCCAGTGCGCCACCGACTCGCGAAAGCTGGCGACCATCACCGTGAGTGCGACGGCCAGGCTCAGCGACGCGACCACGCCGCTCACCGCCACCGCGGCGCTTTCACGCACCCGACGGGCACGTTCCACGGCCAGCAGCGGCAACAGCCGGCCGCGCAGCGCCGGCACCAGCCGGTCGTAAACCAGCGCCACGGCCCACGGCAATGCGGTGATCCCGCCCACCAGCAACAGTCCGACCGAGATGTAGGCGCCCAGCGGAATGCCCATGACCGGCGGCACCAGCGCCAGTGCGACGCCAGCTGCCATCAGCAAGAGCCCGATGGCGCGCCGCCGGGAGGCCGGCGCGCCCGTGCCCAGTCCCTTGAGCGTCTGCGCCAGCGGCATCCGCTCGGCCGAGCGCGCCGGCAGCCAGCCGCCGGCCGCGGCGGCGACGGTGCCCAGCACAGCGTAGACCACGGCCGCGACGCCGCTCCATTGCAGTGGCGGCGCGACACCGGAGAAGTAGCCACCGCCCAGGTCGCCGCCCAGCAGCCTCAGTCCCAGTGAAGCCAGCGCCGTGCCCAGCGCGATGCCCAGCACGCTGCCGCCCAGTCCCAGCACCAGCGACTCGACCAGCACCAGCCGGCGCCGCTGGCCCGCGGTCAGGCCCAGCACCCCCAGCAATGCGAACTGCTGGGCCCGGCGCGCGACGCTGAGCGAGAGCACCGAATAGACCAGGAAGGCCCCGGTAAACAGCGCCACCAGCGCCAGCACCGCAAGGTTGACGCGGTAGGCGCGCGAGAGGTTGTTCACGCGCTGCGCATCCTCGACCGGCTCGACGTCCACCACGCCGGCGGGCAGCGCAAGGGCGCGCAGGAACGCCGCCCGGTCGATCCCCGGCCGCAGCTTGACGTCGATGCGCGAGAGCTGGCCCTGGCGAGCGAAGAAGTCCTGCGCCGCGCCGAGGTCCATCACCGCGAGCGGCGAGCCGCCGGCGCTCACCGTGCCGCCGATCCGTGCCTCGCGCATCTGCAAACCCGATTGCAGTTGCAGCCGCGCGCCATCGGCCTGCGGTCCCAGCGCCAACCATTGCCGGGCGGACGGATTGAGGAAGACGGTGGCCGGCGCGAACACCGCGAAGCGATCGGCCTGGGAGGCGGGAACGGGCATCAGCGCCGGCGCCACCCGGGCTACCAGCAGGGCGTCAACGCCGACGATGCGCACCGGCTTGCGCGTGCCGCCCGGAGCCAGCGCCATGGTGCCGATCTCCAGCACCGGGCTGGCCACCGCCACCTCGTCGCGGGTGGCAATCCGCGCGTACAGGTTTTCGTCCAGGCTGCCCTGCACCGGGCGCAGTTCCAGGTCGGGCTGGCCGCCGGCCGAACGCACGGCGCTGGAAAATTCGCTGAGCGCCGAAGCGTTGATCAGATGCACCGAGAACGCCAGCGCCACGCCCAGCGTCACCGCCAGGACGGCGGCCGCATTGCGCCAGGGATGCTGGCGCAGCTCCTGCCAGGAGAAGGTGCGAAGCAGGGCGAGCATGGGGCCATTGTGCCGGGCATGGTGGTCCGCGTGCGCCGCGCGGTGATTCAGAGCGGGCTGCTGCCGGCGGCGGCTTGCCGGAGCACCCTGGCGAAACGGGCGGCGATCGGCGACAGCTCGTCGCCGGCGCGCCAGATCATGCCCACGGGCTGCAGCGGCGCGACATCGGTGAGCGGGACCGCGCTCAGGCGCCCGGCCTTGCATTCGACCTCGACCAGTGCGGGCGACATCGCCGTGACGCAGTCGCTGTTCATCACGATGGTCTTGATGGCGAGGATCGAGTTGGTGCTGACGCCGCGTGCCGGCCAGTCGATGCCGGCGCCGGCGAACACCATCTCCATCTGGCGCCGGAAGGCGCTGCCGCCGGCCGGGACCACCCATCGAACACCGGTAACTTCGCTCAGCGACAGGGACTCGCGCCGGGCCAGCGGGTGCCCCGGATTGGTGATCAAGGCCCAGTCCGACATCACCAGGGGCTCGGTCTCCACCTCTTCCATGCCCGGCCGCAGCCGGCTCACAACCAGGTCCAGTTCCCGGGCCCGCAACATGGCGACCAGTTCGTCGTCGAGCCCTTCGGTCAACGTGACCGAAATGTCCGGCGTGTCCTTGAGCAGCAGCGCCAGCGCCTCGGGCACCAGCGCGGCAGCGGTGACCGGCGTGACGCCGATCGCCAGCGGTCCCTCGATGCCCAGCGAGCGCAGGCGAGTCTCTTCCATTGCACGGTCGAGCAGCGACTCGAGCGCGCGGGCGTGAAAGACCAGGGCCTCGCCCGGCTCGGTGAGCCGCGCGCCGTGCCGGCTGCGCTCCAGCACGCGCACGCCGAGCCCGTGCTCCAGCAAGGCGATGCTCTGGGACAGGCCGGGCTGCGAAACGCCGAGCGCTTCGGCCGCGCCACTGAAGGAGCCGTGCCGCGCGACGGCGAGCAGGTCGAGGAGGCGCCGGGGATCGATCCTCATGCGTGGGACGTGAAGCCGAATGCCGGCGGGCGTGCGGCGCACGACCGGCAGCGGGGCTGGCCCATTCTAGTGGCCGGGCTCGGCGGCGCGACCGGCTCTGGCGGGTGCCTCGCGCCGCGCGGCCAAGGGATTTCCCGGAGGCGATCCATAAGCAATCGCAATGGCGTTCGCAAAAACCAGTATTGGACCGGGGCCGCGGCAGGCTGGACCATACGGCACCGCGAACGTTGCTGGGGGCGCCAGGGCCCTGCAGCCATCGATCGCTCCATCCCATCAGAGGAGGCCCTGCGCCATGAAGCTAGTGACATTTTCCAAGGGCGGCCGCCGCGCGGTCGGCATCGTCGAGGGCGACGAGGTGGTGGTCGTCGACGTGCCCGACATGCGGCGCCTGTTCGAGCTCGGCACGCCGGTGCAGGATCAGGCCAACAAGCGCCGCACCACCGAGCGCTATCCGCTTTCGGCCGTCAAGCTCGAGGCGCCGATCATTCCGAAGAAGATCTTCCACACCGCCGGCAACTACGCCGAGCACGCGCAGGAAGGCAACCGCGCCAACTGGGTGGCCGAGATCAAGCCCTGGATCATGTTCTTCCAGAACCCCGACGCGATCATCGGCCCGGACGCGCCCATCGTCTACCCGCAGCACTTGACCAAGGAGCTCGACTACGAGCTCGAGTTCTGCGCCGTGATCGGCAAGCCCGGCAAGTACCTGAGCGTGGAGCAGGCCAAGGACTCCATCGCCGGCTACCTGATCTTCAACGACATCACCGCGCGCGACATCCAGCGGCGCGAGATGGAATCGAAGAACTTCGTTTTCAGCAAGTCGATCGACACCTTCTGCCCGTTCGGGCCGTGGATCGTGACGGCCGACGAGATCGACGACCCGTACAACCTGGACCTGGAACTGACCGTCAACGGCGAGAAGCGGCAGATCTCCAACACCAGTCACATGTCGGTGACGATCCCGCAGATCATCAGCAAGTTCTCGCCCTGCGGCTATTCGGCGGGCGACATCGTCACCACCGGCACCGTTTCGGGCGTGGCCGCGTTCAGCGCCAACCCGCAGGCCTGGTACTTGAAGCCCGGCGACCTGATCGAGGCCAAGATCGAGAAGATCGGCGTGCTGCGCAACCGGGTGATCGGCTGGCGCGAAGCCTACGGCGTCGACGCGCCGAAGTTCGAAGGCTTCTAAGCATGGCCGGCATCGACAAATCACAGGTCTGGACCGGGACCTTGAACGAGCAGGCGCTGGCCGGGCGGACAGCGCCGCGGGCGCGCTTCTACGACACCACGCTGCGCGACGGCGAGCAGTCGGTCGGCGTGATGTTCGACCCCGAGCAGAAGCTGGAGATCGCCAAACTGCTCGACGGCATCGGGGTCAGCCGGATCGAGGCCGGGTTCCCGCGGGTCTCCGAGGACGACCGGATCGCCATCGCGCAGATACTGAAGGCGGGGCTGTCCGCCGAGATCTGGGGCTTCGCCCGGGCGCTGGTCGAGGACGTGGCCGCGGTGGCGGACCTGGGCCTGCGGCACACCGTGATCGAGGCACCGATTTCCGACCTGAAGCTCGGCGCGCTGGGCGTCGCGCGCGAAGACGTGCTGGAACGCATCCGCAAGGCAGTGGCCTTCGGCGTGGCCCAGGGCCTGCACGTGGCGTTCTTCGGCGTCGACTCGACCCGGGCCGACCTGGCGTTCTTCGAGCAGGTCTACAAGACGGCGCGCGACGCCGGCGCGAAGGAGTTCGTGATCGTGGACACGATCGCCATCGCCACGCCGGAGGCGGTCGGCTTCCTGATCGGCAAGACCCGGGAATGGCTTGGCCGCGACGCTGTCATCCA
>JAAOZX010000253.1 GCA_012274225.1 Comamonadaceae bacterium
GCACCTGATCGACGCGCAGGTGGCGCAGACCCCGGGGCAACGCGAGGTCGGCCTGATGTTCCGCGAGCAGATGCCGCAGAACGAAGGCATGCTGTTCGTCTTCGAGCAGCCGTCGCAGCAGTGCTTCTGGATGAGGAACACCTTGATCCCTCTGACGGCGGCCTTCATCGGCGACGATGGCACCCTGGTGAACCTCGAGGACATGAAGCCCAGGACGCTGGAATCGCATTGCTCCTCCAAGCCGGTGCGCTACGTGCTGGAGATGAACCAGGGATGGTTCGCGCGCAAGGGCATCAAGGCCGGCTTCAAGCTCAGCGGCGCAACCTTCCAGTCTCGATGAGCCCGACTGGCAACACTGGTGCGGCGTAAAAAAAACCGGCCAGCGGCCGGTTTTTTCGTGACGCGCCGTCGCTTCAACCGAAGTTCTTTTCGGCGAAGCTCCAGTTCACCAGCTTGTCGAAGAAGGTCTCGACGTACTTCGGGCGCAGGTTGCGGTAATCGATGTAATAGGCGTGTTCCCACACGTCCACCGTGAGCAGCGCGCGGTCGGCTGTGGTCAGCGGAGTGCCCGCCGCGCCGGTGTTGACGATATCGACGCTGCCGTCCGGCTTCTTCACCAGCCAGGTCCAGCCCGAGCCGAAATTGCCGACGGCCGACTTCACGAAAGCTTCGCGGAACGCCGCGTAGCTGCCCCATTTGGACTTGATCGCAGTGCCCAGGGCGCCGCCGGGCTCGCCCCCGCCGGCCGGTTTCATGCAGTTCCAGAAGAAGGTGTGGTTCCAGACCTGGGCCGAATTGTTGTAGATGCCGCCGGACGATTTCTTGACGATGTCCTCCAGCGTCATGTTCTCGAAATCGGTGCCCTTCTGCAGGTTGTTGAGGTTCACCACATAGGCGTTGTGGTGCTTGCCGTAGTGGTACTCCAGTGTTTCCTTGGAGTAGTGAGGCGCCAGCGCGTCGAGGGCGTACGGGAGCGGGGGCAAGGTGTGTTCCATGGTTTCCTCTTGGTTTTCGTTTCCGAAGCCGCTGATTCTAAGAACTAATCCGACTCGGTGCCGTCACCGTCAGCGCAACCTCGCCGTCCGTGAGGGTCGCGATCAGGTCCTGGCCGGGCTGGGTCTGCGCGGCGCGCGTCACCGCCCTGCCCGAGCCATCGGTCAGCAAGGCATAGCCACGCTTGAGCACCAGCCGCGGGTCCAGCAGTTCCAGCCGCAACCGGGCCCGCTCGAGCACATCCGCGCCACGGCCCAGCCGCACCCGGATGACATCCTGCAGGGCCGCATCGGCGGTGCTCCAGGCGCGGCTATCGCTGTCCAGGCGGGCCCGGACGGCGAAGCTCAGCCGGTGCGCGCCCCGACCCAGGCGCAATTGCTGGACCGAGATGCGCGCCAGTGGGCGGCCGAGCCGCGCCGACGCCTGATCAAGCCGCTGGCTCGCCAAGTCCACCCGGGCCACGACCGAGGAAGTCAACCGGTCGGTCGCCGCAGCCAGGCCGGCGAGCCAGGTGTCCATCGCCTGCGCTGCCAGCTCCGCTGCCGCAGTGGGCGTGGGCGCGCGCACATCAGCGCAAAAGTCGGCGATCGTGAAGTCGGTTTCGTGCCCCACGCCGCAGATCAGCGGCACCGGGCTTTGCACGATGGTCCGCGCGAGTCGCTCGTCGTTGAACGCCCAGAGGTCCTCGATCGAGCCGCCGCCGCGCACCAGCAGGATCGCATCGATGGTGCCGGCCTCGGCCAGCCGGTACAGCGCTTGCAACGCGCGGACCAGCTCAGCCGGTGCCTGGGCGCCTTGCACCGCGGCCGGAGCCACGATCACCGGGACATGCGACGCCCGGCGCTGCAAAGCCGTCACGACGTCGTGCAGCGCGGCGGCCTGCAGCGAAGTGACCACGCCAATCCCGCGAGGCAACCGCGGCGGCACCCGCTTGCGGGCAGAATCGAACAGGCCCTGCGCCTCCAGCCGGGCCTTGAGCCGGATGAACTGCTCGTACAAGGCGCCCTGGCCGGCCGGACGCAGGCTTTCGACGATCAGTTGCAGGTCGCCGCGCGGCTCGTACACCGCCAGCCGGCCCAGCACTTCCACGCTGTCGCCGTCGCGCGGCACGAAATCCAGCAGGCTCGCGGCGCGCCGGAACATGGCGCAGCGCAACTGGCCCTGGCTGTCCTTCAGCGCGAAGTAGCAATGCCCGCTGGCAGCGCTCGAAAAGCCCGAAATCTCGCCGCGGACCGCGACAGGATTGAACCTCGCTTCGAGCGTGTCAGCAATGGCGCGGCATAGCGCGCCGATTTGCCAGATGCGTGGCGCCGTTACTGCACGATCGGCCTCAGACATGAGCGGTGATGCGCCTTCGCACGCTGATCCGCATGAATTCAGTCCACAGCACACGGAGAATCCGTAATCTATTCCAGGGCTCTGCGCAAAACCCTGATTCTGTCGAGCAAGTCCTTGATTTCATTGAATTATTTCGTGCCCAAAATGTCATCGTTCTGTCATAACTCAGGATTGGCGCGGGTCCGCCGCGTAGGGGGCAGGGCTTCTGCACAAAGTTATCCACAACTTCTGTGGGCCAGCTCCTACAACGCGCAGATATTTCCGACAGACTGCGGAGTACACGATAATCGGCCCGCTGTTCAGCATTTCGCAGCGACCGGAGAGCGCCCCTTTGTTTTCGATCATACAAGCCGCAGGCTGGCCGATTTGGCCCTTGGTAGCCTGCTCAATTCTCGCGCTCGCCCTGGTGATCGAGCGCTTCATCAGCCTTA
>JAAOZX010000254.1 GCA_012274225.1 Comamonadaceae bacterium
CGTGACGGCGACGAGTTCGACGACGGCGCTGGGAACGGGCACCTTCACGACCTGGACCAATTTCGGGGCCCCGACAACGATAGCCGGCTGTACGGCCAGCCTGCCCAGTCCCAATCCTTCCACTGCGACGACCCTGGGGTCCCCGTCGACCTCCGCGAGCACGACGACGACCACTACGCTCGCCGGGCCCACCACCACCTCAGGGACGACGACGTTGAGCGTGGGGACCACGACGACGACCGTGAGCCCGGTCGTGTCTGTATCGTCGTCGGTTTCGACCGGAGGAGTGTCCGACACCCTGGCGGACATCGCCATGTATTACTACAACACCGACCTGCGGACTACAGCATTGGGCAACTGCACAGGGGTCCTGGGCGTCGATGTCTGCGACAACAGGGTCAAGGGCAGCGTCAGTGATGCAAGGCATTCCTATGGCGACTCCGCCGCCTGGCAGCACATGACGACCTTCACGCTCGGTCTCGGGGTTAACGGAATCCTGACCTACGACCCCAACTACATCAATCAGCTATCCGGCGACTTCTTTGACATCCTGAACGGAGCCAAGAACTGGCCGGCCCCATATCCAATCGGGGATTCAACCCCCGTTCCGGCGAACATCGACGACCTGTGGCACGCCGCTGTCAATGGCCGGGGCCAGTATTTCAGCGCCGGCGACCCCTCCTCGCTGGCGACCAGCCTGAACTCGGCGCTCAATTCCATCAAGGCCGTCACAGGCTCGGCGTCCGCCGCCTCCACCAGTTCGCTGCAACCTGTGACGGGCGACAACGATATCTACCTGGCCAAGTTCACGACGGCAAAATGGACGGGAGACATCGAGGCGTACAGTATCGATCCCTCGACCGGAGCCATTTCTTCGACCACGACCTGGAAGGCGAGCGCGATGCTGGATGCGACTGCCGACACCGCGCGGACGATCTACTATCCGAATCCGTCCGGTGCCTCGACGTTGCGCACTTTCACCTATGCGAACCTGACGACCGATTCCTACAACGGCAACTTCGCCAATTTCTGTTCGAAGACGGGCGCCAGCGGCGCGGCCGCACCGGCGCAATGTTCAACGCTCAGTGCGGCCGATCTGACGGCGGCAAATTCGGGCGCCAACCTGGTTTCTTACCTGCGCGGGAACCAATCCCTGGCCTACTACCGCAGCCGCGACCACGTGCTGGGCGACATCATCAATGCGTCGCCGCTTTACATCGGCAAGCCCAGCTTCAAATATACCGAGCACAACTATCCCGCCTTCGCGGCCACGAGCCGCACTCCCGTCATCCTGGCGGCAGCCAACGACGGCATGCTGCATGCCTTCGACCGGGTCACGGGCAACGAACGATGGGCGTACGTGCCATCCTTCGTGATACCCAATCTGTACAAACTTGCGGATACCGCCTATGGGAACAATCACTCCTTCTACGTGGATGGTTCTCCTCAAATGGGTGACATTTTCGTGGGTGGCAACTGGAAGACGATTGTCGTGGGTGGGCTTAACGCCGGCGGAAGGGGCTATTACGCGCTGGACGTGACGGACCCGACCGCGCCGAAGCTGTTGTGGGAGTTTTCGGCCACCGACCTGGGGTTGACGTTCGGCAACCCGATCATCACCAAGCGCGCCGACGGAACCTGGGTCGTGGTCTTTGCATCGGGCTATAACAATGTCAGTTCCGGTGACGGAAATGGCCACTTGTATGTGGTGGACGCCAATACCGGATCGCAGCTCCTGAAGATCGATACTTTCACCAGCGGCTCGACGCCTGCCGGAAGCTCCGGAACACCCAGCGGCCTGGCCAAGATCAACGCGTTTGTCGATTCCGAACTGGACAACAGCGCGCTGCGCTTCTACGGCGGAGATCTCCTTGGCAACCTCTGGCGCTTCGACATCGACAATCGGGTGGCGCCCAATCAGCAGGCGCTGAGGCTGGCCCAACTCAAGCTCGCCGACGGTACCGCGCAGCCCATCACAACCAAGCCGGCACTGGCGAATGTGAGCTATAACCACGTCGACTATCCCGTTGTCTACGCGGTAACAGGGCGGTACATCGGCACGACCGATCTTTCGAACACCACCACGCAGTCGGTGTATGCCATCAAGGATCCGCTGACGAATTCTCCCTATGGAGACATACGCGCATCGAGCAGCATGGTGGTGCAAACCATCACGGCCGCCGGCTCGACCACACTGGGCACGCGCACCATCGCGGTCAATCCCGTGGACTGGAGTATCAAGTCCGGCTGGCGCGCGGATTTTCCCGCCGCGGGCGAGCGGGTCAATATCAACCCGCAACTGGTGCTGGACACGCTCTTCGTCGGTACCAATATTCCGAGCACCGATACATGCACGATCGGCGGTTCGTCGTTCCTCTACCAGTTCGACATCACCACGGGAGGGATCGCGACCGGTCAAGATAATGTGGCCACCTTTGTTGGTGACGTGTTGATCCAGGGTATCACCACGGTGCAGTTGGCCGGTTCCGATTCTTCGGGTTCGGGAAGCATTGTGACGATCCTGACCAGAAGCGATGGCACGCTGGAGACCGAGCTGCAAGCCACCCCGTCGTCGTCAAACAACCTGCGTCGCACGTCATGGCGTGAGCTGGTCAACTAGGGTGGTTTCTGCGAGCCGCCCGCACTGGGCCCTCGTACTGATTGTCCTGCTCACCCATGGCGCGGCGCTGTGGGGATTGAGCAGGCCGTCGTTGCGGATGGGGCGAATTCAGCCCCACAGCACCGCAGTCATGTCTGTGCACATGGTTCCTGTCAGTTCGTTGCCGGAAGCGACGCCGGCAGCAACGGGCGCAAGTCTGGAGGCCACGGCGCAGCAAGCTCCAAAATTCCAGGCCGCAGGGCCGCCGGCGCCGCGGGTCGTCGCAGCAGATGAAGAGCCAACGCGCAAGTCGGCTCCTGACTCAGAGGACAGCGGGGTTGCAAAATATCTTCCGCGCAATCGGCTCTCCGTAGTGCCACAAGTGCTGACCAATGTCGATGTCCAGTTTCCGGCCGAGGTGAGCGGTATCGTCAACTTGAAGGTCCAGATCACTCTGTTCATTGATGAGATAGGTGCCGTTCGCCGGCTGCGCTTCGACAGTGCGGCCATCCCGTCCCCTTTTGCCGCTGCGGTGCTCGACACCTTTCTGAAAGCTCGTTTCAAGCCCGGCGAGGTGGATGGGGTTGCCGTGCGCTCTCAAATCCGGCTTGAGGTTGAGTTCCGCGCCAACCGGGGAACCTGACAGGGATCGGCCGTTCGGCCGTCTTCCCGCTCGCACCGCTTGGGCCTCAATCGGACCTTGCCTTCACGCCCAGCGACCAACCGGGCAAACCCTGACGTGGGGGATCCTGGTTGCCAAGCCTTGCCGTTGACGCTCAACTGAAGTCAGATGTAGCTAAATACGTCTTAAATTGGTCTGGTAATACATAGTTAGTGCTCTATTGCCGCCATGAACCAGCCGGCGGCTTCGAGCACTACCGTTGCGACCATTCGGGATCTCCGTCACCTCGAACGGGGCTTTACGCTGACCGAAATGCTGGTGGCAATGGCGCTCGCAGTGACTTTGACGTCGCTGGCGGCCCCTTCCGTCGCCGAATTCATGGCATCGATGCAACTCAGTTCGGCCTCCAGTAACCTGCTGGCCTCGCTTCATCTGGCCCGCTACGAGGCAATCAAGCGCAATGGCCGCGTGGTGCTGTGCAAGACGTCGGATGGCACCCGTTGCGCGGATTCCGGTGGTTGGGAGCAGGGCTGGATGGTTTTCCACGACGTCAACAACAACAGTCTCCGTGAAGAGACCGAGCCAATCATCCAGCACCAGATAGCGCTGTCGGGCAGCTTGCGGATGACCGGAAACACGCCCGTCTCGCGCTACATTTCCTACGGTTCCATGGGAGGCGCACAGCTGGTAAGCGGCGCATTCCAGGCCGGGACGCTGACCGTGTGCCGGGTGTTGGCGTCCGGCGATGCCCGCCAGATCATCGTGAACGCGGCGGGGCGGCCGCGGATGCAGAAGACGGTTATTCCCAGTTGCGAGTGACGGGCCAACGACTCAGCGTCGGACTTCGTCAACCAGCGTCTTGAACTCGTCGATGTCCTCGAAGCTGCGGTACACGCTGGCGAAACGGACGTAGGCCACCTTGTCCAGCTTCTTCAGCTCGCGCATGACCAGCTCTCCGATGCGCGCTGAAGGAAGCTCGCGCACCCCCAGGCTCAGGAGCTTTTCCTCGATCCGCTCCACGGCGCTGTCGATCTGTTCGGTGCTCACCGGACGCTTGCGCAGCGCCAGATTCATCGAGGCCTGCAGTTTGGCGCGATCGTAATCGATGCGCCGGCCGTCCTTCTTGACCACCGCCGGGAAGGTGACGTCCGGCCTTTCATAAGTGGTGAATCGTTTCTCGCAGGCCAGACACTGGCGCCGCCGGCGGATGAAGTCGCCATCCTCCGAAACACGGGTCTCGACGACCTGGGTCTCATCATTGCTGCAGAAGGGACATTTCATGGGAGATCCGGCGGTCCGCCCCTGCTACCCATAAACCGGGAAGCGCCGCGTCAACGCATTCACCTTCTCCCGCACGGTCGCGATGTTGGCCGGGTCGCGCGGATGGTCCAGCACGTCGGCGATCAGGTGGGCGGTCATCCGGGCCTCTTCCTGCCCGAAGCCGCGAGTGGTCATCGCCGGGGTGCCGATGCGAACGCCGCTGGTCACCATGGGCTTTTCCGGATCGTTGGGAATTGCGTTCTTGTTGATCGTCATGTGGGCGGCGCCCAGCACGGCCTCCGCCTCCTTGCCGTTGATCCCCTTGGAGCGCAGGTCCACCAGCATCAAATGGCTCTCGGTGCGCCCGCTGACGATCCGCAGTCCGCGCTGGACCAGCGTTTCGGCCAGGACCTGGGCGTTCTTCAGCACTTGCTGCTGGTAGGTCTTGAACTCCGGTGCCAGGGCTTCCTTGAAGGCCACCGCCTTGGCGGCGATCACGTGCATCAACGGTCCCCCCTGCAACCCCGGGAAGATGGCGCTGTTGATCGCCTTCTCGTGTTCGGGCTTCATCAGGATGATGCCGCCGCGAGGACCGCGCAAACTCTTGTGGGTGGTAGAGGTCACCACGTCGGCGTACGGCACCGGATTGGGATAGACGCCGGCTGCGATCAGGCCCGCATAGTGCGCCATGTCGACCATGAAGATCGCCCCGACAGCCTTGGCGACCCGCGCGAAACGCTCGAAGTCGATCCGCAACGCATAGGCGGAAGCACCCGCGATGATCAATTTGGGCCTGGATTCGAGCGCCTTGCGCTCCATGGCTTCGTAGTCGATCTCTTCCTTGTCGTCCAACCCGTAGGAGACGACCTTGAACCACTTGCCGCTCATGTTGAGTGCCATCCCGTGGGTGAGATGGCCGCCTTCGGCCAGGCTCATGCCCATGATGGTGTCGCCGGGTTGCAGAAACGCCAGGAACACGGCTTCATTGGCTTGCGCCCCGGAGTGGGCCTGGACGTTGGCGGCATCCGCCCCGAACAGTTGCTTGACCCGTGACAGCGCCAGCTGCTCGGCAATGTCGACGTACTCGCAGCCGCCGTAATAGCGCTTTCCGGGGTAGCCCTCCGCGTACTTGTTGGTCAGTTGCGTGCCCTGGGCGGCCATGACCGCAGGGGACGCGTAGTTTTCGCTGGCGATCAGCTCGATGTGCTCTTCCTGGCGCCGGTTCTCGGCCTGGATCGCGGCCCACAATTGCGGATCGGTTTGCTCGATGAGGATATTGCGGTGGTACATGGCAGTCCATGAGACGTTGGTCCTTGTACGAGACAAGGGCTGCCCAGGCGAACGGCCGAACGCCGGAAGCCCGGCGGCACGCTTCCCCGTGGTGGGACAGAACCGGCTGCCCGCTTCAGGCAGTCCCTGTGATATCCACGTCAGCGTCGGTCGCCTGTGCGGCGCCGCGCCTATCGCCAGTTGCGTACCGCGTTAGTGTAGCGGACCGCCGCCCGGCCGGCTTCAGGACACCGACAGGCTCGCCATCTTGTCCGGAGCGGCGGGTGGCTCGGAATTGGTCGGAGCCACGGCACGGATGATCTGGGGCTGGGACAGCGGGACGTTGCGCCCGGCAGCCACCAGTTTCAGCCGGTTGTGCTCGGCCATCACCTTGTCAGCATAGCCCCCGTCGTCGCCCAGGTTGGCCGCGCCGACGTAGAACTTCAGTCCGGCCGCGAGCGAGCCAGAACGCTGGATGCACTCCTGCAGCACCTTGACCCCCACCCGCAGGTTGCTCACCGGATCAAAGGCGGCCAGCTTGCCGCCAAAGTTCTCGTACTTGTCGCTGTGGACGCCCGTCATGACCTGCATCAGCCCCTGGGCACCTACCGGGCTTTGGGCGAACGGATTGAATCCTGATTCGATGGCCATGACGGCCAGGATCAGGGTCGGATCGAGTTTGACCCGTTCGCCGATTTCGTAAGCTTCGGCGACGAGCGCGCTGACGGGCTCGGGCGCCACCCGGTACTTCTTGCTGAGCCAGAAGGCAACCGCCGCCTGCTGCTTGGGCAAATCCTGGGGATTGGCCGCCGTGGCGCGATCCACCGCATCCAACTCCACCTGCATGCCAACCTCACTCATCTGGCGTGCCTGGAGCCAGCCCCGCAACTGCGTTTCGCCGACCTGGCGCAGGTCCGGACGTGCCGAGAGGGTGATCACGCAAAAAACGGTGGCCAGGCCAACCAAGGCGAAGCC
>JAAOZX010000255.1 GCA_012274225.1 Comamonadaceae bacterium
CCGACGTGCGCCGAGTTCAATCCCGGTGACGGCCGCGCTCTTGGCGCTCTTACCAACGGTGGTGGCGTTCCCACTCGCGGCGGCGCCATTCGGCCTGGCGCCAGCCGCGGTCGTTGTCGTACGAGCGCCCGTAGCCGTTCCAGGCCGGATTCACGTAGACCTGGGCCGGGGCCGAGTAGTACTGCGAACCGTAGACCGGTTCCGGTTGCACGTAAATCGGCTGCGGTTGCACGTAGACCGGTTGCTGCTCGACATACACGCCCGGGGCCTGCACGCCGATGGAAAAGAACACGTCGCTGCGGGCCTGCGCGGCCGTCACGGCGCCCAGTGCGCCGAGGGCGAGGACAGCTGTGGCGATGAACCTGGCGGGGGAAAGGCGTTTCATGAATGCTCCTTGGGTTGGCATGGTTCCATCTTGAACCGCCCGCGATGAACGCCAGCTGAACGAAATTCAATTGGCGGCAGCCGCGCGCAACACGATGTCGAGCTGCGCGCCGCCGAGCTCGGAACGAGACAAATTCAGTTCGCCGCCGTGGCTGACCACCAGGTCGTTGACCACCGCCAGGCCCACGCCATGCCCGGGCACCTTCTCATCCCCGCGCACGTGGAGCTGCAGGATGGCGTGGGTGTCGCTGAACCCCGGCCCGTCGTCCTCGATACGGATCGTCAATTGCTGCGCTTCGCGCCGGACCCGCACTGCCACCCGGTGCCTGGCCCATTTGGCGGCGTTGTCCAGCACGTTGCCCAGCATTTCGAACGCATCGCCCTCGTCGATTCGCCAGGCGAGCTGGGCGGGACAATCGACCGTGAAGACGAGGCCCTTGT
Organism: Comamonadaceae bacterium; assembly: GCA_012274225.1. Taxonomy (GTDB): domain Bacteria; phylum Pseudomonadota; class Gammaproteobacteria; order Burkholderiales; family Burkholderiaceae_C; genus Ramlibacter. The sequence continues at coordinate 826 of JAAOZX010000255.1, forward strand.
CGGCATAGACCTTCGCCAGCGAATCGCGGATGCGGTTCACGACCGGCGCCAGCGCCAGGTAGGGCGCAAAGCGCGCGGCGCCGCTGGCCGCCGCCCGGCCGAGTTGATGCTGAACAATGTCGTCCATGCGCGTGACCTGCTGAGCCACCAGGGCTGGCAGTTGCGCCGGTTCGTTGATGGCTGTGCGCAACACCGCCAGCGGCGTCTTGAGGCTGTGGGCCAGGAAACTCAGCGCTTCCTTGTAGCGGGTCTGGCGCACCCGCTCCTGCCGGATCAGGGTGTTGAGGTTGTCGGTCAGTGCCGCGATTGCCGCGGGGTAGCGGCCCTGCACCTCGGCCTGTTCGCCGTCCTCGATCCGCCGGATCTCGGTGGTCACACGCGCCAGCGGCGCCAGCCCCCATTCCAGCAGGAGGGTTTGCGACAGCAGCAGCAGCACCGCCGCGCCGCCGAGCCAGGTCCACAGCGTGCGCGCGAAGATCCGAAGCTCGCGGTCGAACCCCGCCTTGTCTTCCAGCACCGACAGCACCAGCGGTGCCTGTGCGGTGCGACCGGCCCAGTTGACGGCGTAGGTCACCGCCAGGAAGGCGCCGCCGGCCCCCTCCAATGTGTCATAGCGCCACTCGCCGATCGGCGAGGCGCGCTGGAACGGCGGGCGAATGCCGACCGTGGACGCCGACTTCCATTCCTCGCCGCGCCGGGTGTTGACGATCTGCGCGTACAAGCCCGAGTCCGCGACCGACAGCCGCGGCTCCGGGAAGGCCGGGGGCATGACCAGCGCGCCGGTGGCATCGAGTTCGGCCTCGGCCAGCAACAGGTAGATCGTGCTTTGCAGTTGGGCGAAATGCGCCGCCTGCACGCTATCGGCATGGGCGCGCTGCACTGCCAGGCCGGCGCCGGCCACGAAGGCAACGAGCATCAGCGCAGCACCCAGCAACAGGCGTGCGCGAATCGAGCGCGCCCGCTTCATCCGAGGGTGAAGCGGTAGCCGCGGCCGCGCAGCGTTTCGATCGGCGAGAGCTTGCCGTGGGGGTCGAGCTTGCGGCGCAGGCGCCCCACCAGCACTTCCAGCACGTTGCTGTCGCGGTCTTCATCGTGCGGGTACAGGTAGTCGGACAGCTCCTGCTTGCTCACCACCCGCGCGCGTTCGCGGACCAGGAATTCAAGCACCCGGTATTCGAAGGCCGTCAGCTCCAGCACTTCGCCATCGAGACGAGCCACCTGGGCGGAAAAATCGATGGCGAGCGGCCCGAATTTCAGCTCGTCGGTGGCGGCCTTGAGCGAGCGGCGCAGCAGCGCCTTGACGCGCGCGGCCAGCTCGGGGTATTCGAACGGTTTGACCAGGTAATCGTCGGCGCCGGCTTCCAGGCCGACCACCTTGTCCTGCCAGCTGCCGCGGGCCGTGAGGACCAGGATCGGAATGGTTCGACCGTCGGCGCGCAGGCGCTGTATGACGGTGAGGCCGTTGAGCTTGGGCAATCCCAGGTCGACGATCGCCAGGTCACCCGGATACTCGCGCGCCTGGAACAGGCCGTCCTCGCCGTCGGCCGCCGGGTCGACCCGGTAGCCGTCGGCCTCGAGCCGGCGCGCCAGCCCGAGTCGCAGCGCCGCGTCGTCCTCGATCAACAACAGGCGCATGGCGGGCCGCCTTACTGCGCCTGGCCGGTGGCGACGTCGACCAGGATCACCCGGACTTCGCCCTGACCGGTGAGCACCTTGACGCGCCACACCGGCCGCCCGCCCGACTCGGCCTTTTCCACCGACAGGACGCGGCCGCTGGCCACGCGTTGCGCGACGGCGGCGGCGCCGTCTCGGCTGATGTCGGCCCAGGCCGGAGCGGCCAACAGGATCAGCGCGGCGCAGATGGAACCAAAAACAATCTTCATGGGGCGACGTGGACGGGCAGGTTCGATTGGGGCATGGTACTACCGTCCCAGCGGGTCGATCGACACCCGCACCTGCAGCCGCGGGCCGGGGTTCTCGTGCAGCATCGTGGTGTAGTACTGGCCGCGATATTCGTAGTCGACGCGATAACCGGAGATGCGGGTCTGCACCTCGTTTACCGTGCGGCAGCTCGTCACTTCGCGCGGAACCTGCTGGTAGGCGACCGGCGCGTCGGCGTTGGCCAGCCGGTCGCCGGTGAAGGCGCCGACCACCGCGCCCACCGCCGTGGCAGCCTCCTTGCCATGGCCGCGGCCGACCTGATTGCCCAGCAAGGCGCCCGCCACGCCGCCGATCACGGCGCCGCCGTACTGGCGCTGGCCGCCGACCGGTTGCATTTCGTTGACCACCTGGCTGCTGCATTCGTTGCGCGGAACGCTGATGCTCTCGTACTGCGGCTGCGCGCTGCTCACCCGTGCATAGTCGACGAAAGTCTCCGCGTGAAGCGCGACGGCGCCGGTTGCGAGCAGGGTGACAAGGGCTAGGCGTTTCATGGTGGCTCCTTCAGTGGGTATGGAGCTATCCTGCGACCGGCTGCGTGAACGCAAGCTGAACAAAGTGAAGATCGCGCAGCAGCGGCTGGCCCGGCTAAGGCGCGGATTGCCCGATCGCATGCACGACGATTTCGCGCAAATGCCCGCCCAATCGATGCTCCCACAGGTAGATGCCCTGCCAGGTGCCCAGCGCCAGTTCGCCTCCCAGGACCGGAATGGCGAGTTGCGTCGCGGTGAGCGCCGAGCGCACATGGGCCGGCATGTCGTCGGGGCCTTCGCAGCGGTGCCAGAACAGCGGGTCGCCGTCGCGCACCAGGCGGGCGAAGAAGCGCTCCAGGTCGGCCAGCACGTCGGGGTCGGCATTCTCCTGGATCAGCAGGC
>JAAOZX010000256.1 GCA_012274225.1 Comamonadaceae bacterium
CTCGAACCCGCTCACGGGTCCATCGCCGCGCACCAGATGGCGCATCTCCTCGACCATCCATTGCGCCTCGGCGAGGTCGGTGGGCGCCTCGTACACCCGCACCGGCTCGCCCGGGCCTTGGGTCGTGCGCAGGTTCTTGCCGAGCCGGGTCTTGTTGTGGCTGATCAGCTCGTTGGCCGAGTCCAGGATGTTGCTGTGGCTGCGGTAGTTCTGCTCCAGCTTGATCTGGTGCCGCACCTGGAACTCGCGCACGAAATCGGCCATGTTGCCCACGCGCGCGCCGCGGAAGGCATAGATGCTCTGGTCGTCGTCGCCCACCGCGAACACCGAGTTGCTCTGGGCGCCCGGAACGCCGCCCTGCGGCTGCGCGAACATCTTGATCCAGGCGTACTGCAGCCGGTTGGTGTCCTGGAACTCGTCGATCAGGATGTGGCGGAAGCGCCGCTGGTAATGGTCGCGGATCGGGTCGTTGTCGCGCAGCACCTCGTAGCTGCGCAGCATCAGCTCGCCGAAGTCGACCACGCCTTCGCGCTGGCACTGCTCCTCGTACAGCTGATAGATCTCGACCTTCTTGCGGTCCTCTTCCGAACGCACCTCGACCATGTTGGGACGCAGCCCGTCGTCCTTGCACCCGCCGATGAACCACTGGGTCTGTCGGGCCGGGAAACGCTCGTCATCGACGTTGTGTTGCTTCATCAGCCGCTTGATGGCCGACAGCTGGTCCTGCGTGTCCAGGATCTGGAAGCTCGAAGGCAGATTGGCCAGCTTGTAATGAGCCCGCAGGAACCGGTTGCACAGGCCGTGGAAAGTGCCGATCCACATGCCGCGCACGTTGACCGGCAGCATGGCCTGCAGCCGCGTCATCATTTCGCGCGCTGCCTTGTTGGTGAAAGTGACCGCCATGATGCCGCCCGGCGAAACCTGCCCGGTCGAAAGCAGCCAGGCGATGCGGGTGGTGAGGACCCGGGTCTTGCCCGATCCCGCGCCGGCCAGGATCAGGGCATGCTCGTTGGGCAGCGTCACGGCCGCCTGTTGCTCGGGATTGAGGTTGTGGACCAGCGGGGACGCCGCGTCGGCTTCTGGGAACATACGCCATTGTAGGAACGGACCTGTGAACGCATTGAAACCAAAGCCCCGCGCCGCCGCCTTGCTGATGGCGCTGGCCGCCGCCGGCGCCCAGGCCCAGTCGTCGTGCTCCAGCGACGGCCAGCCCCGACCGTCCGGACTGTTGGAGCGCTTTATCAACGCGGACTGCGAGCCGTGCTGGCGCGCCACTGAGACCGCCCGGCCCGGCCGCGGCGAACTGGCGCTGGACTGGGTCCTGCCCGGCAGCCGCGGCGAAGACGCGCCGCTGTCCACCGTGGCCGTGCGCGAAGCGCTTGCGCGCCTGCAAGCCCTCGGACTGACCCGGCCGCTGCAGGACGCCGCCTCCCGGCGCAAGGGCCAGGCAAGCGGGGAGCGCCTGCGAGTGGCCCATGGGTTGCCGTTCGGCGGCTATCTCGGCACCTCGATCGAGCTCAAGCCCGGCCGTGGCGGGCCCTGGCAGGCCTGGCTATTGCTGGTGGAGACGCTACCGGCCGGCACCGAAGGCAGCCCGGTGGAGCGCACCCTGGTGCGCAACGTTCTGCAACTCACCTGGGACTCGCAGACGCCGCGCTCGGAAATTCGCCCGGGCAGCTTCTACGAGACGCGGCCAATGCAAATTCCAACCGGCGCCGACCCGACACGCCTGCGGGTTGTGGGCTGGGTCGAGGACACCCGGGGCCGGTTGAAGGGTATCGCGGCGTCGCGCTGCACGCCCGCTTCGGGCGGAGGGTAAAATCAAGCACCGGGCCCAAGCATTTTGAGGCCCGGTTTCTTTTGCTCCCGGCAGCGGCCTTCCCAGGGCCGGCCCGGCGTGAAACCGGGCCAACAGTCCAAGCGCTCACTCGTTCCGCAACGATTCTTCTGGAGCTTGGTATGGAAATCTTCGACTACGACAAAGTCCTGCTGCTGCCGCGCAAGTGCCGCGTGGAGAGCCGCTCCGAGTGCGACGCCGGCGTGGAGCTGGGCGGGCGCACCTTCCGCATCCCGGTGGTGCCGGCCAACATGAAGACGGTGGTCGACGACAAGATCTGCCTGTGGCTGGCGCAGAACGGCTATTTCTACGTGATGCACCGCTTCGACCTGGACAACCTGAAGTTCGTGCGCGACATGAAGGCCAAAGGGGTCTACGCCTCGATCTCGCTGGGGGTGAAGAAGGCCGACTACGACGCCGTGAATCAGCTCGCCGCCGAGGGGCACGCGCCTGAATACATCACCATCGACATCGCTCACGGCCATGCTGACAGCGTGAAGAACATGATCGCCCACCTCAAGGCGAAACTGCCGACTTCGTTCGTGATCGCGGGCAACGTCGCCACGCCGGAGGCCATCATCGATCTGGAGAACTGGGGCGCGGACGCCACCAAGGTAGGCGTTGGGCCCGGCAAAGTCTGCATCACGCGCATGAAGACCGGCTTCGGCACCGGGGGCTGGCAGTTGTCCGCGATGAAGTGGTGCGCCCGGGTGGCGACCAAGCCGATCATTGCGGACGGCGGCATCCGGGAGCACGGCGACATCGCCAAGAGCATCCGCTTCGGCGCCACCATGGTGATGGTCGGTTCGCTGCTTGCGGGGCACGAGGAGTCGCCCGGCCAGACCGTGGACGAAGGCGGCAAGCTCTACAAGGAGTACTACGGCAGCGCGTCCGACTTCAACAAGGGCGAGTACAAGCACGTCGAGGGCAAGCGCATCCTCGAGCCGGTCAAGGGGCGCCTGGCCGACACGCTGCGCGAGATGGAAGAAGACATCCAGAGCTCGATCAGCTATGCCGGCGGGCGCAAGCTGATGGACATCCGCAAGGTGAACTACGTGATCCTGGGCGGCGACAATGCCGGCGAGCACCTGCTGATGTGACGCGAGTCATTCCTCTCTCCCGCTCGGAGAGGGTCAGGGTGAGGGCATGAGCA
>JAAOZX010000257.1 GCA_012274225.1 Comamonadaceae bacterium
CGTAATGGTGATGGCGGGCCTCGGTAACCATCCCCGAATTGTCACTCGGGTTGCCGGCATCGAGCCGCCCGTTCTTCCACGGGAAGCGTCCTAGATCTCGGTCTGCTACGACACCTTGAGCGCATCATCGACCTGGCTCTGGTGTCTTTGGTGCGGCTGTAGATCAGATTGTCTTGGTGCGTGGCTCTTCCTGGCAAGAGGCACTGTTGGATCGCAGTTCGGCGCGTGCCATCTACGCCGGGAAGGACTCACGTGGAGCCTCTGAGGATATTGAACTGGACTGGCGGCCGCGCCTTCTGCTGGAGGATTGCTGCACGGCTTGCGACAAGGGCTCAGCAGACTTCGAACATGCAAGGCCTTGCCACGCGCATCCGGGCTTCTCAGGGATTCCCCTGATCCATTTCTGGTCAGCCGCTGGTAAAACCACGGCATGACAAGAAGCCCCGCGGCCACGGCGCTCAGCATCACCCGGCCCGAGGCCGGGGCGCAGGGCAGTGGCTTCTCCAAGGTGTTCAGCTTCCTGCGCGACCAGTTGCTGGAGGGCGCGATCCGCAATGGCGACCGGCTGTTGCCCGAGCGGGAACTGGCGCTGCAACTGGGCGTCAGCCGTCCCATCGTGCGCGAGGCGCTGCGCGCGCTGTCGATGCTGGGCGTGGTGGAGATCCGCGAGCGGGTCGGCACCGTGGTGTGCCAGCCCGATATCTCGGTATTGGGCGACGTGTTCGCCTTTTCGCTGGCCCAGGTGCCCGACGTCATCGACGACGTCATGCAGGCCCGCATTGCGCTGGAATGCCAGGCCATCCGGTTGGCGTGCCAGCGCGCCACCGCCACCGACATCGAGCGCTTGCGCGAGGCGCTGGACGCGATCGAGGCGACCATGAACGACCCCGACGGCGGCGGCCTGGCCGATTTCGATTTCCATTCGGCCCTGGTGCGTGCCAGCCGCTCCGACACCATCGTGCAGCTCTATACGGCGATGGCGACGCTGTTGACGCGCTCGCACCGCGATCGCCGCCGCGCCGTCGGCGGGCAGGGCGAGGCGATCAAGCGCACCGTGGTCGAGGATCACCGCCGCCTGCTCGAGGTCGTCATTGCCGGCGATGCCGACGCCGCCGACCTGGCGCTGCGCCGCCACTTCCACATCGGCGACGAATTGCGCCGCCAGAAGGCACTGGCCCCGGCAAAAACTGCGGCCGCACCGGCCACCAGGACACGCAAGAGCAAAGAAGCAACTTCATGACACAGCAAGCCACACCCGGCAGCGTCGGTTTCATCGGCATCGGCACCATGGGCCGCGAGATGGCCCTCAATTTGGCGAAGGCCGGGCACCGCGTCACGGCGTACGACGTGCGGCGCGAAGCGGCCGAGGCCCTTGCCGATGCCGGCATCCGTGCGGCGGCCACCATCGCCGAGGCTTCGGCCGGCGCCGACGTGGTGATCACCATGCTGCCGGACACGCCCGACGTCGAGGCGGTGGTCTATGGCGACGGCGGATTGCTGGCGCATCCGCCCGCCGGCCGGCTGGTCATCGACATGAGCACCATCGCGCCCGATGCGGTGCGGCGCATGCATTCCGACCTGGCGCGCGCAGGCGTCGCCTTTGTCGACGCGCCGGTGTCGGGCGGCCCGCTGGGCGCGAAGAACGCCACGCTGTCCATCATGGCCGGCGGCGACGCGGCGGCGTTCGCCAAGGCGCGGCCGTTCTTTGCCGGCATGGGCACCACCATCACCCACGTGGGCGACAGCGGCGCCGGCCAGACCGTCAAGCTGTGCAACCAGCTCATTTGCGGAATCAACATCCAGGCCATCTGCGAAGCGCTGGCGCTGGGCCGCGCCGCGGGCGTCGACCTGCAGCAATTGCGCCAGGTGCTCATGGGCGGCTCCGCTGCCTCCTGGATGCTGGACAAATTGGGCCCGGCGATGATCGACGGCGACGCGTCGGCGGGCTTCCGCATCGACCTGATGCTCAAGGACCTGCGGCTGGTGCAGCAGCAGGCCCAGGCCCAGAACGTGCCGTTGCCGGCCACCGCGCTGGTCACCACCCAGTACCTGGACGCCCGCGCCCACGGCGAGGGCAGCAATGGCAACCAGGCCCTGTTCCGCGTCTACGACCGCATGGCGGGACAGGTGCGGCCATCCAAGGCCCCCGCCAAATGACACTTGACTTCGGGTCCGTCCTGGAGCGCTGGCCGATGTTCATCGACGGCGCCTGGATGACCATCCGGCTGTCGCTGGGGGCGACGCTGATCGGGTTCTGCATCGGCACGCTGTGCGCCATCGGCCGGCGCAGCAGCTTGCCCTGGGCGCGGCGGGCCAGCACGGCGTACGTGGAGGTGATCCGCAACACGCCGCTCTTGGTGCAGATCTTCCTGGTCTATTTCGGGCTGGCCAGCATCGGGCTGAAGCTGCCGGCCGTCACGGTGGCGCTGGCCGCGCTCACCATCAACGTAGGCGCCTACGCCACCGAGATCATGAGGGCCGGCTTCGACTCCATCCACAAGGGCCAGCTCGAGGCGGCCGAATGCCTGGCCCTCAGCCGCCGCCAGGTCTACTGGCACGTGGTGCTGTTGCCGGCGATGGAGCGGGTGTATCCGGCGCTCACCAGCCAGTTCGTGCTGCTGATGCTGGCAACGTCGGTGTGTTCGCAGATTTCGGCCGAGGAGCTGACGGCCGTCGCCAACTTCGTCCAGTCCGATACCTACCGGCCTCTTGAAACCTACGTCGTGGTCGGCATCGGCTACGTGCTGCTGTCGCTGCTGATGCGCGCAGGCTTCTGGGGTGTGGGCATGCTGCTGTTTCCGCGCCGCCGCCGGCTCGGCACGGCCCTTTGACGCGAAGCCAGCGATGACCAGCCTCAACGCCAGCCACTTCCTGTACCTCTGGCACGGCACGCTGTGGACGGTCGGCCTGTCGCTGATCGCCTTCGTGGGCGGCGGCCTGCTCGGGCTGACGGTGGCGCTGTGCCGCATTTCTGAGTCGAAGCCGCTGCGCTGGGTCACATCCGGCTACGTTCAGTTGATCCAGGGCACGCCGCTGTTGGTGATCCTGTTCATGACCTTTTTCGGGCTGCCGACGCTGGGCTTCAAGATCTCCCCGCTGGCCGCGGCCGGTCTGTCGCTCACCATCTATGTCGGGGCCTACCTGGGCGAGATCTGGCGCGGCTGCATCGAGTCGGTGCCGAAGGCGCAGTGGGAGGCCGCCGAATGCCTGGCGCTGACCCGCGCCCAGCGCATGCGCATGGTGGTGCTGCCGCAGGCCGTGCGCATCGCCACGCCGCCCACGGTCGGCTTC
>JAAOZX010000258.1 GCA_012274225.1 Comamonadaceae bacterium
CGGCGTGCTGCGCAGCACCGATGGCGGCAACACCTGGATGCTCCAGGCCTCGGCCCTGCTGGCCAACCACAGCTTCTACCGCATCGCGGTGGATCGCACCAACGCCGATCGCGCCTTCGCGGCTACCAGCCGCGGTCTGTGCCGCACCACCAATGGCACCACCTGGACGGCGCTGGCCGGTGGCGGCCTGCCTGCCATCAGTGCCACCGTGATTGCCTGCACCGACGTCCTCATCGACCGCGGCGACGCTACCGGCAACACCGTGTACGCGGCTTTCTGGGGCAGCGGCATCTACAAGAGCACCAACGCCCTGGCGGCCAACCCCACCTTTACCCAGCTCACCACCGGCCTGCCCGCCGGCGGCACCACCAGCCGCATCAGCCTGAAGCAGTCGGCCAGCAGCCCGGAGCGCAAATACGCGCTCATTGCCAGCGGCAGTGACACCTTCCAGGGCCTCTATCGCACCACCACGGCCGCCGGCACCAGCTGGGAGCTGTGCACCAGCAGCGCCACCGTCGAGCTGTACGGCGCCTTCACCAGCGACGTGAACGTCGACCCCACCACGCCCGACGTGGTTTACGTGTCCGGCGTCGAGCTGTACAAATGCCGGCGCAACGCGTCCAGCGGCGCATGGGCCGTCAGCAACATCGGCAGCAACATCCACGCCGACAGCCACACCTTCGCGTTCCATCCGACGCTCAATCAGACGCTGTACAGCGGCAACGACGGCGGCTTCTTCGTCAGCCGGGACGGCGGCGCCACCTGGGACGACAACCCGAACGAGGGCCTGTGCCTGTTGCAGTACGAGGCGATCGACAACCACGGCAGCTCCGACGCGCTCGTCCAGTGCGGCACCCAGGACAACGGCACCCAGCAGTTCCGCAACAGCCCGGTGCACTACCACAGCGCCGACGGCGACGGCGGCTACTGCGCGATCAGCAAGATCAACGGCAACAACGTGGTCCACGCCTACTACGGCAGTACGCCCGAGCGCAGCACCCAAGGCGGCAAGTTCGGGACCTACGCCGACGTGAAGGGCGGGCTGAACGGCAGCGGGCTGTTCTATCCGCCGATCGCGATCAGCCCGGGTTCCGAACGCATGGCCTGCGGCACCACCGTCATCAACATCGACGACGCCATGGGCACCGGCGGCTGGCCCGGCAGCGGCGTGGCCCTGGCCGGCATCGGCGGCCGGGTCTCGGCAATGTCGTTCGCGAGCGACGCGATCTTCTATTGCGCCACCACCACCGGGCAGGTGTACCGGCTCGATCGCGCCGGCACCGGCACCTGGACCGCCCGGGCGCTGCACGCCGCGCCGCTGCCTGCCGGGCAGTGGGTCTGGGATGTGCAGAGCCTGCCGGGCGATGCCAACACCATCCTGGTCGCATTCAGCGGCTTCGGCCTGGCGCAGCACGTGTGGCGGGGGACGGTGCCGGCCAGCGGAACCGCGACCTGGGCCGCGGCGGGCAACGGCCTGCCCGACGTGCCGATGTACGCGCTGGCTTGCGGCAGCGCGACGCAGTGGTTCGTCGGCACCGACATCGGCGTCTATCGCAGCGTCGACGCCGGCGCCAACTGGGCCAATTTCTCGCAGGGGCTGCCCAACACTGCCATCTACGACCTGCGTCTTCGCGCCGGCAGCAACCTGCTGCGCGCCGCCACCCATGGCCGCGGCCTGTGGGAAATCCGCACCGATCTGGCTACCCAGCCGACGGTGGACCTGTTCGTGCGCGACCACATCATGGACACCGGCCGGCCCACGGGAGGGACGCCGGTGGCCGCCGCCTGGGAAGATGCGACCCGCTACGTCGCGCTCAACGACACCTGCTTCTGGTGGCACTGCGCCGACATCAAGACCGATGCCCCGCCCACCTGGCAATTGCTGGCGGGCGAGGCGAACTATCTCAACTTCGAAACCAGGCTGGTCCAGGAGGACCCGGAGAAAGGCAACCAGAACCGGGTCTATGTGCAGGTGCACAACCGCGGTCCATTGGCGGCTGCCAACGTCACCGTGAAGATCATGGCGGCCGGCGCCTCGGCGGGCCTGCCTGACCTGCCGGCGGACTTCTGGAGCACCTGGCCCAACAGCGCAGGCGATGCCAACTGGACGCCGGTCGGCGCACCCCAGACCCTCCCCACACTGGAGGCGCTGCGACCCGCGGTGCTGCAGTGGAACTGGACGCCACCCGCTGGCGCCGATACGCACACCTGCATGCTGGTGGTGATCGACAGCCCCAGCGATCCGATCCCGGCGGCCTCGAAAGTCTTGAGCGTCGGCCAGCTGGTCACCAACGAGAAACACGCGGGCCTGAAGAACCTGCACCTGGTGAATCTGCTGGCCGACACGCTCCATCCGATTCCGTTCCACCTGCATGGCTCGCGTGCACTGCCCGATTCCTACCTGCTGCACCTGCCGCCGCCGCCGCGCCCGCCGCTGCAGATGGGCCTGCTGCTGTCGCAGGCCCTGAGCAGGCGACTGGGCTCCGGCACGCTTCCCAAAGGCCTGAAGGCGACCAAGTTGCCGGCGACGGACCTGAAGCGGATCAAGGACTACTGGCTCAAGCGCGAAGTGCGCAGCGACGCCTCCTGGGAGGAACTGCTGAAGACCTACGACACGACCCGGGTCTTCAGGGTCGACGCGACGAGCAAAGGTGTCGAGCTGCCGCTGTCCATCAAGAGCGACGCCAGCGAGAGCGTGCTGTTGCTGATGGCCGCCGGGAAGCTGAAGCCGGCGGCGGCACCGCTGGCCAAGCTGACGCTGATGCAGACCACTGCGCAGCGCAGCCTGGTGGGCGGCAGCACCTTCGTGTTCAAGGCCGCCAAGTCGGCCTGATCGATGACCGGCGCTTCCAGGAAGGATCAGCGGGCGGATGTCCTGGTGCTCGGCGCGGGAATGGCCGGGCTGTGCGCGGCCGTCGCCGCGCTGGGGCAGGGCGCGCAGGTGCTGGTGCTGGAGAAGGGCAATCGCCTCGGCGGCTCGATGGCGCTGTCCAACGGCATCGTCTGGACCTTCGCCCGCGAAGCCGATGTGCGCAAGCACGTGCCTGACGGCGACACCGCGCTGCAGGACCTCTTGGTAAGCCACCTGGGTGAGTCGCTGCGTTGGCTGGGAAGTCAGGGCGTGGACTTGAAGCCGGAGCAGATCTGGCTCGGCTATGGCCGCGGCCAGGAAGCCAGCCCGCCGCAGATGACGGCCGCACTGGCCGACCGCATCGAAAGCCTGGGCGGCCGGGTGTTGACGCAGGCGGCGGTGCAAAGCCTGATTACCCGCGACGGTGCGGTCGTGGGTGCATTGGCCTTCGATGCGCAGGGAACCATCGAAGTCCAGGCGCGCTCCGTGATCCTCGCCACCGGCGGCTTCCAGGGCAATGCGCAATTGCTGGCGCAATACCTGACGCCGTATGCCGACGCCATGTACCTGCGGGCCAATCCCTGGAGCACCGGCGACGGCCTGCTGGCTGCCATGGCGGCTGGCGCGGCGACCACGCCGTGGCTCGACACCTTCTATGGTCATGCCATGACGGCGCCACCGGCGCGCTTCGGCGCCGACGGGTTCCAGGACATGAGCCACAAGTACGGGGCCATGGCCGTGGCGCTGAACCTCGACGGCCGGCGCTTCGCCGACGAGTCGGCGGGCACCGGCGAGGAAACGCTCAATGTGCATGTCGC
>JAAOZX010000259.1 GCA_012274225.1 Comamonadaceae bacterium
CCAGAGAGCCTCAGGATGCCAAAATGCGTGCAGAAATCAGAAAAGAGCTGGTAAACCGGAGGTGAGGCGATGCGAGAGACCCAGGCCGAAGAACGATGCCGCAAATGCGCTGAAATTCGGCTTTTTGCACAACCTCGTTAGCTTGCACGATGCTCCGTCCGATCGGTGTTGCCCTACTTGTACAGGCTGCGGTAGCCATAGCGCTTAGTGCATTCTTCTTGATCAGCGTACCGTACGGAAAATTGAATAGTGAAACCGCTCTTGCGGAGGTTGCAAGCCGTGCCGACCGCGGACGCATGTCCGCCAAGGATCTAGAGAGCTTCGAGTTTGTTCTAAATCAGCTTCGCATGAACTACTCTTCTGTCACGCGAATTCAGGCAGACAACAGGCGGGTCGGAATGTATGGATTTGCGACCTTCGGCGTTATAAATATCGTACTTGGCGTCATCATCCTAAGGGCCACTCGGCGCGTCGACCCAAATGCAAGCTAACTTGTCGTTCAACACGGACACGGAGCTTGTCTCGTTTTAGTTGACACTTTCACCTAATGGCGGAAGCTGATCGGCTATTGAAGACCCCACGCCTTGGTCGTGACAGGCCTCCACGAAAGCGGTAGATTTGAACGCGCGCGTCGCATTCGGAGGTTGTTCCGTGGACTACGATACCGCGAAACTCGAAGAAACGGTCCTCGCCCTGCTGGGCGTATTTGAGTTTGAGAACGGACGTGTTTGGAAGCGCTATGACTTCGCCGTCATGGAAGTGCTTCATGAGAAGGGGTATATCTCAAATCCACGCGGGCGGACGGAGTCCATTCAACTGACCGAAACGGGCATGGCCCTGGCAAAGGAGTTTGCCAAGAAGCACTTTGGACAGTCCTCTGACGTGCCGGGACGACCCTGACCGACGGCTTCAGGGCATCGAGTTGAGAGGTGCGTAAGGCAGCTCAGGTTCGCGTGCCGGTACTCCTGTCGCCCGGCTGGTTGGCAGCCATGCGACACGAACCAGAAATTGAAGGCTCGATGAGGGCTATGCGAGGGACTGCTGCCACTGAGCCACGTCACCTCGCATGGGCAGCCCCCGGCTACTGCAGAAGCGCGCGCGCTGCGTCAGAGCAGGCCAAATCCCTAGCGGCCATTAGCTGGATTTCCTAGCTCCGGCGCCGCTGGTGATGGTCTCATGACGTCTTGTGACAAGTCGAGGCCGCCATGGATCGAGCCCCCAAGATTTATCTCAGGCACTCGCTGAAGCTGGCTATGCGCCTGCCAACGAAGATCTCACGCAAGCGCGAATCGCAGTCGCCGAGCTTGCGCTGTCCACAGGGCGCCGTTCTTCTTCATCCTGCCGGCGCGGTCGAGGCTCTTGGCGTAGCGAGCCTTCTCCTGCCATCGAGTCGTCAACAACCAGGCATGACCGGAGGGTGCGCTTGACAAGGGGCTCAAGATGATTGATTCAGGTCCTTCCGGCGCTGCGCAGATTCGCAGAATATGCAACTCAAAATCTGCCCGGCACCGGTCTCTCTCCGGTGAGAGGGTTAGTTTGAGAGGAGAAAAACGATGAAACGGGATCTATCGGCGCAGGCTGCGCAGGCGGTCGAGCTGCAGTCGAACGGATTGCAGCCGGTGGAAACGCTTGGGCGCTCCAACCAGGACTTGCATGCCGACTTGGCGCTGTTGGATGCGGTCACGAATTCGCTTCCGAGTCATATCGCCGTTCTGGATGCTACCGGCGCCGTGATCATGGCCAACGCGCTCTGGCGGGACTGCGGCTCCAAGCAGCGGCCGGGTTGCGCCGTGCTCCCGCGCAGCGCCGTCGGCGTCAACTTTCTGGAGAAGGTGACGCAGCATCCCGACAGATCCGCGCGAGCTCAGGGCGGCATTGCCGCAGTCCTTGACCGGAGCATCCCGCGGTTTTCCATGGACTACGCCTGCGGCAGCTCCAATTGCGGCGGCCAGCACCAGTTCAACATGACAGTGAGTGCGCTGCAGCTCGTCCAGGGCGGCGCTATGGTGACGCACACCGAAATCACCGATCGCTGGAAATCCGAGCAGGCAGTCCTGCGCAGCGCCGAGATCCAGCGCTCCATGCTGTCGGCACTGACCGAAGGCGTCATCATCCACGATAGTCAGGGCAACGTGATCGAACACAATGCCGCCGCCGAACTCATCCTGGGCGACGTGTTGACCTGGATGCGCGAGCGCAAGAGCGATGGTTCGTCGTGGAAACTGCTCGGGCCCGAGGGAACGGCCCTTGCGCGGGCCGAATTGCCCCTGATGCGGGTGCTCTCAAGCAAGAAGCCGTGCCGTCATGTGGTGATCGGAAATCAGCGTCCGGACGGCGCGGTGACATGGCTGCTGGTGAATGCCGAGCCGGTGATGGATGCAGGGGGCCGCGATCTGGCATTCGTCGTGGTTTCCTTGGCCGACATCACGGACCAGCACCTGATGCAACAGAAGTTGCACAAGTCTCGTTGGCGGTCGAACAAAGCCCGAACCCGACCCTCATGACCGAGGCGGGGGAACAAGGCGGCCGATTACCCGGCCGCCTTCCAGGATGCTGAAGGCAAGGAACGCGATTACCAGGTCAGCTCGATGCCGGATGGCGGCAGTGGTGAGGCCCGCGGCGTGCTCAAGGCGTGGATCAAGTGCTGCTGCGCTTTGAATCTCACAGGCGGCACCTTCTGGTTCACCATCCCTATCCGGCGGTCCAGTTCGACTTTGGATTGACGAGCGCTTTTCTGGAGCATCAATCGGCGAACGGACTACTCGGCCCATGCCAGCGTGGCCGCATTGGCCAGGGCAAACAAGCCCACGATGCGCGTAAACGATTTCATTGCGATTCCTTTCGGGAGTTGTGGCCGCTCAGGCCGAAAGCGCTTGCATTTCGCGGTAGAGGTCCGCCTTGCCTTCGAAGCCGATCCCTGGCAGGTCCGGCAGCGTCACGTAGCCGTTGTGCACCTTGACGCCGTCGGGGAAACCGCCAAAGGGCTGGAACAGGTCGGGATAGGATTCGTTACCCCCCAGGCCCAGGCCCGCGGCGATGTTGAGTGACATCTGGTGGCCGCCGTGCGGGATGCAGCGGCTGGGCGACCAACCGTGTTCCTTGAGCATGTCCAGCGTGCGCAGGTACTCGACCAGGCCATAGCTCAATGCACAGTCGAACTGCAGCCAGTCACGGTCGGGGCGCATGCCACCGTAGCGGATCAGGTTGCGCGCGTCCTGCATCGAGAACAGATCCTCGCCGGTCGCCATCGGGTTTTTGTAGTAGTTGCGCAGCGTGGCCTGCAGCTCGAAGTCGAGCGGGTCGCCCGGCTCCTCATACCAGAACAGGTCGTACTGCGAGAGCGCCTTGGCATAGCTGATCGCGGTGTCCAGGTCGAACCGGCCGTTGGCGTCCACGCATAGCCTCTGGCCATCCTGCAGTACGCTCAGGATCGAATCGATGCGCCGCAGGTCCTCATCGAGCGACGCGCCGCCGATCTTCTTCTTGACCACGGTGTAGCCCCGGTCGATGTAGCTGCGCATCTCGTCCTTGAGCTTGTTGTGGTCCTGGCCTGGGTAGTAGTAGCCGCCCGCCGCGTAGACAAAGATCTCGCGGTTCGGCTTGCCGTCGCCATAGCGGTCGGCCAGCAGCTGGAACAGCGGCTTGCCTTCTAGCTTCGCGACTGCGTCCCACACCGCCATGTCGATCGTCCCGATCGCCACCGAGCGCTCGCCATGGCCACCCGGCTTCTCATTGGTGAACATCGTGTTCCAGATCTGGTGGGGGTCGAGGTTCTTGCCGCTCGCGTCGACCAGCGATTCGGGGCTGGCCTCCATCACACGGGGGATGAACCGCTCCCGCATGAGCTTGCCCTGTCCATAGCGACCGTTCGAGTTGAATCCATAGCCGACGACCGGCTTGCCGTCCCGCATCAGGTCGGTGATCACGGCCACGAGGCTCAGTGTCATTTTGCTAAAGTCGATGTAGGCGTTGCGGATGGGCGAGCTGATGGGGATGGTCTTTTCGCGGATTTCGACGATCTTCACGGGTTGTCTCCTGGGGTCTGTGGGGTGGCGCTATGGTCGGCAAAATTCCCCATTGCGGCCAATGCTCTTTTCTTCTGCTTCAATGCTTTGAAAGCACCGCCGTGAACTTTGTCTGGCTCGAAGACTTTCGCACCCTGGCGGCGACAGGCAATTTTTCGCGGGCCGCAGAGGAGCGAAACACGACGCAACCCGCGTTCAGCCGCCGGATTCGGGCGCTGGAGGAATGGCTCGGCGCTGACCTGTTCGACCGCAGCACCCAGCCGGCCAGGCTTACCGAAGTCGGCGAGTGGTTTCGCGGCGTGGCGGACGAGCTGCTCGCCCGGGTGGCGCGGGTGCAAGGCGAGGCGCGCATCGTGTCCGAGGCCGCTTCGGTGACCCTTCGCATAGCGGCCACTCATGCGCTCTCGTTCACCTTCCTGCCGCGATGGCTGCGCAGCCTTGAATCGACAACCACGCTCGGGCCGGTGCAACTTGTCTCGGACGTGCTGCAGCGATGCGAAGCCTTGATGCTTCAGAGCAAGATCCAGTTCGTCCTGACTCACGCCCACCCACAGGCGAAGGGCGCTCTGGACGTCGAGCCTTACCTGTCTGCCCAGGTCGGCCAGGACCAGCTGATTCCGGTGTCATCGCCCAACAAGCAGGGAAAGCCGCAGCATCGCGTCGCCGGTCGCCCTGTCACGGAGGTGCCGGTGCTTCAGTACACCGCGGAGTCTGGCTTGGGTCGTATCGTGCGCGCCGTTGTTGGCCGGAGGCTTCAATCGGCGCCGACACGCCTGGCATTCACCGCACACCTTGCGACGGTACTCCGGACAATGGCTTTGGACGGGCGCGGAATCGCCTGGTTGCCGAAAACTCTGGTGGAAGAGGACATCGCGGCGGGACGACTGGTCGCTGCGGCCGGCAGCGATTGGAACGTTCCGCTTGAAATTCGGCTCTATCGCGATCGGCGGCCGGCTGGAAGTGCGGCCGAAGCGTTCTGGCAAACGGCCGCCCCTGATGCCGAACCTTAGGCGAACCTGGGAGCAGTGAGCCCGCGGCGCTCGATCAGCGCCACAAGCATTCCCGTCCGGGCGAGCCTGGCGCACGGGTCGAAAGCGGTCCGCTACGCGGTCAGGTCGGCAATCTCGTCGAGCCGCGAGACCATCCAGTCGGGCGGCGCGGCGGCGAAGGCGGCCCCCTCGGACTCGCCGCCGTGAATGATCGCCACGCGCATCCCGACGGCGCGCGCGGCGCGGACGTCAGCCAGGCTGTCGCCGACGAACAGCGCCTCTTCCGCCGGCGCTTTCATCGCTGCGAGCACTGCCGACACACCCTCCGGGTTGGGCTTGAGGTGTTTCACGTCGTCGCGACTGAGCACCGGCCACAGCCAGCGCTGAAGGCCGAAACGCACGAGTGCGGCGTCGAGCGCGGCACGCCCGACGTTGCTCACCATCGCCGACTTGACGTGGCCATCTGCCAGACGCTGCAGCAGCGCTGATGCACCCAGGCGTGGCGACCAGCGCGTCAGCGCGTCGGCATCCCAGCGGTCGTAGATCGGAAACAACGCCCTGCGCAGGGCCTCGAGCCGCCCCTGCGGTGCGGCCAGATCGGCAGCGGCGTTCCACATCTGCGCGTAATTGCCCTCGACAACGTACCCCTGCTCAGCGAAGGCTCTGCGCAGCTCGGTCTGTGCCGCCCCGAGCCGCCACTGGAAGTCGACCAGCGTGCCCTCGAAGTCGAATACGACTGTCCGAATCAGCTTGTCCACGCCCGATGTTCCTCCGTGTGCTCGTGCAGCCCGCGCCGCCGTCGACAAGGCGTCAGCCAGATGCAAGGCCGTGATGCGCGCGATTATCGCCGGTACCGGCACCTGGACGAGCTTCTGACGCGCCGGGACGCGCTGACCGACCGCTTTAGGGCGTCGAGTTGAGAGGTTCGTAAGACCGCTCAGGGTCGTCCGAGCTGCAAGTCGGTTCTCCGGTCGGCTGCGTGTAAGATCACCGCTCGCATGACCTCAGACGCTGCCAAGGCGCTGCACGCCGCCAACCGCCGCGGCGCGCTTGCGATCTCCGCCGGTATGGCCGCCTTCGTCGCCAACGACACGCTGGTCAAATACGTGAGCGAGACCCTGCCGGCGTCGCAGTTGATCCTGCTGCGCGGCATCATGGCTTCGACGCTCCTGTTGGTCATCGCACACGCAATCGGCGCGACGCGCCGCCTGGCGGACCTGCTTGACGGGCGCGTCATGGCGCGCGCGGGCCTCGACGCGCTGGGTACGGTCACCTACCTGGTCTCCCTGTTCCACATCCCGCTGGCGAACGCGACAGCCATCAACATGGCGACGCCGCTCGTGGTCACCGTGCTGGCCGTCCTGGCGTATCGCGAACAGGTGAACACCGCCCGTTGGCTGGCGATCGCGGTCGGCTGCGCAGGCGTGCTGCTGGTCGTGCAGCCGGGCGGCACGGATTGGAGCGCCTACGCGCTTCTTTGCCTGGCGGGCACGCTGTTTCAGGCAACGCGCGATTTCGCCACGCGCCTGATCGACCGTACGATCCCGTCGGTGCTCATCACGCTGAGCACGGCAATCACGGTCACACTCTTGGCGGGCGTCTGGAGCGTGTTCCAGCAATGGGCCCCTGTGCAGCCGGTGCAACTGGGGCTGCTCGCGGCCGCGAGCGTGTTCCTCAGTGCAGGATATTTCCTGATCACCGTCGCCATGCGCGCCGGCGAGATGAGCCTGATCGCGCCGTTCCGGTACAGCGGACTGGTGTTCGCGCTGCTGCTCGGCCATGCGGTGTGGGGACAGGTCCCCAACGCATGGGCCTGGGCCGGCATCGCACTGCTGCTGGGTGCCGGCATGTGGCTGATGCGGGCGCCGCGGGCTCGGTAATCCTCTGGTGCCGGACTTGCGGCACGACTGCGGGCCGCTGCTGGCGAATGGGGGCCGCTCGGTGAAAACCCCGATGGATCGCGGCGTTCGCATCCGGCGCCAAGTGGTATGCTGACCAGACCAGTTGGCCCGTGCCGCGATGTCACTTCCCCTGCAACTCATCGAACGCGTCCCGGGTGACCGGGGTCCGATCGGCAAGCGCACGGTCAAGGATCAGATCAGCGACAAGCTCGCCTACATGATCCACTCGGGGCTGCTGCTGCCCGGCGACGAGTTGCCGTCCGAGCGTGAGCTGGCCTCGACGCTCGGGGTCTCGCGCGAGACCGTGCGCGCGGCGATCGGCGTCCTGCAGGCCAACAAGATGGTCGAGGTCAGCCAGGGCGCGCGGACCAAGGTGCTCGGGCGCAATTCGATGCTGCTGCACGAGTCGGTGGGGATCCTCGGCGACCTGAAGCATCGCTCGCTGGACGAAGTGGCCGAGGCCCGCACCGCGGTGGAGGTTCAGGTCATCTGGCTGGCCGCGCAGCGCATCACGCCGGCGCAGCTCGCGCGGCTGCAGGCGCTGGTCGACGAGCAGCGCGTCATCGGCAATGACCCCGTCCGGTTCCAGATTTCCGATCAGGAGTTCCACCAGACCCTGTACCGCTCGTGCGGCAACGGCCTGCTGGCCGACGTGGTGTTCGATTTCTACGGGTATGCGCTGGAGTACCGGCGCCTGGCGCTGGTGCGCAGGAACGCGATCGCCCAAAGCGTCTCGCAGCACCAGGAAATCGTCGACGCGCTGCGCGCGGGCGCACCCGACGCCGCGGTCGCGGCGATGCGCCACCACCTTGATCAGGTGCACCGCACGACGCGGGCGGTGATGAAGCGGAGACCATCTTGAACTACGAACTCCTCTTCCACGAACTGCACGACCGACGGATCCGGGTCGCGCTGACCGGCGCCAACGGCGGGTTCGGTCGCACCTTCATCGCACAGTGCCGGGTCGCGCCGCACGTCGAGCTCTCCCTGCTCTGCGACCGTGATGTCGAAGGGCTGCACACCACTCTGCTGCAGATGGGCTTCGCCCCGGACTCGTTGCGGGTGTGCACCAGCGAAGCCGAAGTGCGCGCTGCGGGCGGCCGTGTCGCGCTCGTCGCGCAAGCCGACTGGCTGGCGCAGGCGCCCCACGACATCGTCATCGAGGCCACCGGCGCGCCCGAGACCAGCGTTGCGATCGCCGAAGCCGCGCTGCGGCGCCGCGTGCACGTGGGGATGGTGACCAAGGAGACCGACTCGGTGGTCGGCCCCTGGCTCAACCGGCTCGCCCTCGAGCATGGCGTGGTCTATACCACCGTCGACGGCGACCAGCCGGCGGCGCTGGTCGGGCTTGTCACGTGGGCACGGGTGCTCGGTTTCGAGGTCGTTTGCGCGGGCAAGGCGAGCGAGCACGACTTCATCCACGATCCCCGGCGTGGCCTCGTCACGCACGCCGGCATATCGCGGGTCGTTCCGGAGCTGGAGAACCTGTGGGCGCTAGCGACCGAGGTGACCACCACGCTTCAGGCCCGGCGCCGGGCGCTGCACGCGTTCCCGCAGAGCGCCACGCCTGACTACTGCGAGATGAACGTCGTGGCCAATTCCACGGCGCTGCTGCCGTCCTGCGACGCGCTGAACTACCCGTTGTGCCGCACATCGGAACTGGCCGACGTGTTCGTTCCGGTGGAGGATGGCGGCATCCTCACGAGCACTGGCGTGGTCGACGTGTTCAATCCGCTGCGTCGCACTGACGAGGCGAGCTTCGGCGGCGGCGTCTTCGTGATCGTGCGTTGCACCGACCGCGCCGTGTGGCAGCTGCTGCAGGAAAAGGGTCACGTGGTTGGCCGCAGCGGCCGTTATGCGTGCATCTACCAGCCCTTCCACCTGATGGGGCTCGAGAGCCTGACCTCGGTGTACTCCGCCGTGCTGCACGGCCGCTCGTCGGGCAGTCCGTCGCAGCGGCCGCATGCGTTGATGGTCGCCCGTGCCACCCGCGATCTGCGCGCCGGTGAAGTCCTGACGATGGGCGGCCACATGCACGA
>JAAOZX010000260.1 GCA_012274225.1 Comamonadaceae bacterium
CGTCACGCGCCAGGTCTACCTCGGGCCGCACCGCGACTACCTGGTGGCCCTGGCCAACGGCGACGCGGTGCGGGCGATCACGCCGGTCGATGTCTCGGTCCCCGAAGGCGAGACCGTCTGGCTCCATTTCCCGCCCGAGCACTGCCGCGCCCTGGCGGGCTGACACGCTGATCAACTGACGGAGAACGACATGCCCATCCCATCGAACGAGCACAACGAGCACCTGACACGTTACGTGGCCGAATTCATCTGCAACACCCGCGTGGCCGACCTGCCCGCGGATGTGATCGCCCTGGGGAAGAAATCGATCCTGGACGGACTGGGCCTGGCGCTTTCCGGCGGTGCCACGCCGCTCGGCGAAATGGTGCGGCGGCACTTCGCCGACCTGCACCTGGGCACTGGCCCGGCCACGGTGATCGGCTCCAACCTGAAGATCGCGCCGCGCTTCGCCGCCTTCGCCAACGGCGTGGGTATCCATGCAGACGATTACGACGACACCCAGTTGGCGGTGGCGACCGACCGGGTCTACGGACTGCTGACCCATCCCACGGCGCCGGCCCTGCCCGCGGCACTCGCGATGGCGGAAGCGACCCAGGCCAGCGGCGCGGCGGCGATGCTGGCGTATCACCTCGGGGTCGAAGTCGAGTGCAAGATCGCCGAGGCGATCAACCCGCGCCACTACCAGACCGGCTTTCACTCCACCGCGACCTGCGGCACGTTTGCCGCGGCGGCGGCCAGCGCCAAACTGCTCGGCCTGGACAGCGAAGCGACCGCGCGCGCGTTGTCGATTGCCGGCAGCCAGTCGGCCGGACTGCGCGAGAACTTCGGCACCATGACCAAGCCGTTCCATGCCGGTCGCTCCTCGGAAAGCGGCGTCGCTGCGGCCCAGTTCGCCTCGTATGGCTGGACCGCCACCGACCGCATCCTGGAAGCGCCGCGCGGCTTCTTCAACGCGGCCGGCGGCGGTTGGGACCCGGCGGCCATCGCCGGCAAGCTCGGCGCGCCCTGGACCTTCGCCGATCCGGGCGTTTCGATCAAGCCGCATCCGTCCGGCTCGCTCACCCATCCGGGCATGACCGAAATGCTGCGCCTGATCCGCGCCAACGGCATCCAGGCCAGTCATGTCAAGCGGGTGCGCGTCGGGACCAACCACAACATGCCCAACGCCCTGATCCATCACCGGCCGCTCAACGAGCTGCAAGCCAAGTTCTCGATGGAGTTCTGCATGGCCATCCTGCTGATTGAAGGCCGGGCCGGGCTGGGCGAATTCACCGACGAGGTGGTGCTGCGGCCGGACGTGAAGGCGATGATCGAGAAGATCGACTTCGTAGTCGACTCCGAGGCCGAGGCGGCCGGCTATCACAAGATGACCACCCTGATCGACATCGAGTTGGCCAGCGGCCGGATGATTTCCGGCCGGGCCGATTTCGGCAAGGGCAGTCCGGCCGATCCGATGAGCTACGTCGAGGTGGCCGAGAAATTCCGGCAGAACGCCGCCTACGCCAGGTTCCCCGCCGCGCAGGCGGAATCGGTGGTGGCCATGGTGCGCGACTTCGAAACCATGCCCTCGCTGGAGCGGCTGATGACCGCGCTGACGCGCGCGCGCGGCTGAGGGCGCGATGATCAATCCAGTGACACACCTGCCGGTGCTCGGCCTCATGCTGGGCGACATGACGGGAATCGGGCCGGAAATCAGCGCCAGGCTGCTGGCCGGGGGCGTCCTGCGGGAAGTGGCGCACATCGCCGTGATCGGCGATGCCCGGGTGCTGCAACTGGGCTGCGCCGATGCCGGCATCCAGCCGCGCTGGCGCAGCTACCCCAACATCGCCGCCATCGACTGGTCGCGCGAAGAGATCGCGATGGTCGACCTGGCCAACACCGACCCGGGCACGATCCCGCGCGGCCAGATCTCGCCGGAGTCCGGCCGCGTGGTCGGCGAAACGCTGGCGCACATGATCGGACTGGCGCTGGCGGGCGAAATCGACGGCGTCTGCTTCGCGCCGCTCAACAAGGCTGCGCTGCACCGCGGCGGCTGGAAATTTCCCGACGAGCACCAGATGTTCGCTGCGCTCACGCGGCACGAAGGCTTCTTCGGCGAGATGAACGTGATCAAGGAGTTCGCCACGTTCCGGGTGACGTCCCACGTCGCTTTGCGCCAGGCGATCGAGCTCGTCACGCCGCAGCGCATCACGGCGGCCGTGCGGCTGGCCGACGCGACGCTGAAAGCCAACGGCATCGCCCGCCCGCGCATCGCGGTGGCCGCGCTCAATCCGCACAGCGGCGAAGGGGGCCTGTTCGGCGACGAGGAGATCCGCATCATCCGCCCGACGGTCGACGCGCTGCGCGACGCGGGGATCGAATGCACCGGCCCGGTTTCGTCGGACGTCATCTTCCTGAAGGCGCTCAAGGGCGAATACGACGGCGTCGTCATGATGTACCACGACCAGGGCCAGATCGCAACCAAGCTGCTGGGGTTCAACAAAGGCGTCACGGTGACGGCCGGCCTGAAGACCGTGTTCACCACGCCGGCGCACGGCACGGCGTTCGACATCGTCGGGCAGGGCAAGGCCGACACCGGCGCCCTGGAACATGCATTGCGCATTGCAGCGCGCATGGCCTCGGCGCGCGCGCAGCCGCCGGCACGGCATTGACGCACAGCGCATCCCCCCATCCATTACTCGTCATCCCACACGGAAGGACGGCTTCATGCATGATGCCTCTCTGGTCCTCGGCGTCCTGAACGGCGACGACATCGGCCATGAAATCGTCCCCGCCGCCGTGACGGTTGCGTCCGCCGCAGCGGCGCGCCACGGCCTGCGCATCGACTGGCGGCCGCTGCCGATCGGTCGCCGCGCGCTGGACAGCCACGGCTCGACCCTGCCGGAAGGCACCCTGGAAACGCTGGCAACGATGGACGGCTTCGTGCTGGGCCCGATCGGCCATCGGGACTACCCGAAGGGACCGGGCGCGATCAATCCGCATCCGATCATGCGCAAGCACTTCAACCTGTTCGCCAATGTCCGGCCGACCCGCTCGTACCCGGGCATCGGCTGCCTGCACGACGGCGTCGACCTGGTCATCGTGCGCGAGAACAACGAAGGCTTCCAGCCGGACCGCAACGTGGTGGCCGGTTCGGGCGAGTTCCGGCCGACCGAGGACATGACGATCTCGGTGCGGGTGATCACCCGCCTGGGCAGCAACCGGGTGGCGCGGGTGGCGCTGGCGCTGGCGCGCAGCCGCCGCAAGCTGCTGACGCTGGTGCACAAGAACACGGTGTTCAAGCTCGGCTGCGGGATGTTCGTCGAGGAGTGCTACAAGGCGGCTCGCGATTTTCCGGACGTGACCGTGAACGAGGTCATCGTCGACACCATGGCCATGCGGCTGGTGCGCGATCCGCAGAGCTTCGACGTGGTGGTCACCACCAACATGTTCGGGGACATCCTGACCGACGAGGCCGCGGGACTGGTCGGTGGCCTGGGCATGGCTCCGGGACTTTGCATCGGCGACGGCGACTTCGCGATGGCGCAGGCGACCCACGGGTCGGCACCGGACATCGCAGGCACCGGCCGGGCCAATCCCTACGCCATGATCGATTCGGCCCGGATGCTGCTCGACTGGCTGGGCCGCCGCCGCGGCATTCCGCAAGCGGTGGCGGCCGCCGATTCCATGCAGCGCGCCATCATCGCAACACTGGCAGACCCGAAAGCCAGGACTGGCGACATCCGCGGGTCCGGCACCACCGCGACGATGACCGCCGAAATCGTACGTGGCATCGAATCGACTTAGGTTAGTGGCTCGCCGAGATATTTTGAACGCAGAGGGCGCAGAGGATGCGCAGAGGACGCAGAGAAACCATCGAAGGATTTCTCCTCTGCGATCTTTGCGTGATCTTTGCGCCCTCTGCGTTCAAGAAATTTTTCGAATGCAAGCCAACTAAATTTCGATCTTCGAGCCCAGTTCCACCACCGAGTTGTTCGGCAGGTTCAGGAAGTCGGCGGCCCCGCTGGCGTTGTGGTGCATCTGCGCGAACAGTTTCTCGCGCCACGGCGCCATGCCCCGGCCGATGCTCGGCACGACGGTGTCGCGCGAGAGGAAATAGCTGGTCTTCATGTGCTCGATCTCGCAGCCGCGGGCGCGAATCTGCTCCAGGGCGCGCGGGACATCGGGGTCGTTCTTGAAGCCGTAGTGCAGCGTCACCTGCCAGCAACTGTGGCCCAGCGATTCGATCTCCACCCGCTTGTTCATGCCGATCCACGGCACCTCGTGGCTTTGCACCGTGACGAACAGGTTGTGCTCGTGCAGCACCTTGTTGTGCTTGAGGTTATGCAGCATCGCATTGGGCACCGTCCCGGGCTCGGCGGTGAGGAATACCGCGGTGCCTTCGACGCGGGTGGGCGGATTGACGAACACCGCCTCCAGGAAGCTCTTGAGATCGATCGAATCGGCCTTGAGCTTTTCGTTGAGCAGTGCGCGGCCTTTCTTCCAGGTCATCATGAGCGTGAACACCGCGGCGCCGATCAGCACCGGGAACCAGCCGCCCTGCTCGAGCTTCAACAGGTTGGACGCCCAGAAGGTGAAGTCGACCATGAAGAACACGCTGGTCGCCGAGATGCACAGCCACAGCGGGTAACGCCAGCCGTAGCGGATGACGAAGAAGGTGAGGACGGTGGTGATCAGCATGTCGCTGGTCACCGCGATGCCGTAGGCGGCCGCCAGGTTGCTGGAGGAGCGGAACATCACCACCGCCAGCACGATCGCGACGAACAGGCCCCAGTTGATGAACGGCACATAGATCTGGCCGGTCTCGCGCACGCTGGTGTGCCGCATCTGCAGCCGCGGCAGGTAGCCCAGCTGCACCGCCTGCTTGGTGACGCTGAAGGCGCCGGTGATCATGGCCTGCGATGCGATCACCGTGGCCATGGTCGCCAG
Organism: Comamonadaceae bacterium; assembly: GCA_012274225.1. Taxonomy (GTDB): domain Bacteria; phylum Pseudomonadota; class Gammaproteobacteria; order Burkholderiales; family Burkholderiaceae_C; genus Ramlibacter. The sequence goes on from JAAOZX010000260.1 coordinate 4,930, forward strand.
GCCCACCAGCGGCAGGATCACCCATTCGGGTGCCATCAGGAAGAACGGGTTCTTCACCGCGTCGGCGTTCTTCAGCAGCAGCGCGCCCTGGCCGAAATAATTGAGCGTCAGCGCCGGCATCACGATGGCGAACCAGGCGAGCCGGATCGGCTTCTTGCCGAAGTGACCCAGGTCGGCGTAGAGCGCCTCCGCGCCCGTGACGCACAGCACCACAGCGCCCAGGATGATGAAGGTGTCGAACGGGTCGTGCAGGATGAACAGCACGGCGTAGTGCGGGCTCAGCGCCTTCAGGATTTCCGGGTTGTGCGCGATGTGGGCGACCCCCAGCACGGCGATGGCGGCGAACCAGACCAGGGTGATGGGACCGAAGAAACGCCCGATCCCGGCCGTACCGCGCTTTTGCACGATGAACAGGAAGAACAGCACCGCCAGCGTCAGCGGAATCACGTAGGTCTTGAACCGCGGCGAAACGACCTCCAGGCCCTCGATGGCCGACAGCACCGAAATCGCCGGTGTGATCACCCCGTCGCCGTAGAACAGGCAGGTGCCGAAGATGCCGATCACCAGCAGCACGCTGCGCAGCTTCGGCCGGTCCTTCACCGACGTGGAGGCCAGCGCCAGCATGGCGATCAGCCCGCCTTCGCCATGGTTGTCGGCGCGCAGCACCAGCACCACGTACTTGATCGAGACGATCACCGTCAGCGTCCAGAAGAATATCGACAGGATCCCGTAGACGTTGCCGGTGGTGAAGGGCACGCGCCCGGAAGCGAAGACTTCCTTGAGGGCATAGAGGACGCTGGTCCCGATGTCGCCGTAGACGACGCCGATGGCACCCAGCGTCAGCGCCGGCAGCGAGGATTTCGAGCTTTGCACTGAATGCCCCCGTCTTGGCGGCCGCTGGCCCGCGGGGTTGGTAACTTTGGGACCGCTATTGTGCGCCCGGGCCCACCGGAAAGGCGCCACCAATGTTGCAGCGCAACAACGTGGCTTTCCGGTGGATCAGTCGTACACCTCGGCGTTGGGATCCGTGGCTTCCAGCTCGTAGCTGGCCGCCAGCATCGCCAGCCGCCCGATGACCCCATACATGTAGAAGCGATTGGGTGCGCTGGCCCCGGGTTTGACCCCGGGCTGGGGCAGCCGGGTGCTCTCGGCGAATGCCAGCGGCACGAAACTGGCGCCCGGGGCATTGAGGTTCTCGTCGATGCCTCGCTCCGCGTGGACCCGGTAGAAGCCGCCCACCACGTAGCGGTCCATGGTGTAGACCACCGGCTCGGCCACCGCGTCGTTGACCCGCTCGTTGGTCAGCACCCCTTCCTGGATGATGACGTCGCTCACCGGCTGGCCGCCCTTGACCTCGGACATCCGGTCGCGGGTCTTGCGGCTCAGCTCGTCGAGTTCCTTCGCGTCGTGCACCGTCATGATGCCCATGCCGTAGGTGCCGTTGTCGGCCTTGACCACGACGAAGGGCTTCTCGTTGATGCCGTATTCCTTGTATTTCTTGCGGATCTTGGCCAGCAGCGCATCGACGTTGGTGGTCAGGCACTCCATGCCGGTGCCTTGGGTGAAATTGACCTCGGCGCACTTGTTGAACAGCGGATTGATCAGCCACGCATCGATCCCCAGCAATTTGCCGAAGCGCTTGGACACCTCCTCGTAGCTGTGGAAATGATTGCTCTTGCGGCGCACCGACCAGCCGGCGTGCAGCGGCGGCAGCAGGTACTGCTCGTGGATGTCCTCCAGGATGCCGGGGATGCCGGAAGACAGGTCGTTGTTGAGCAGGATCGTGCAGGGATCGAAATCCTTCAGCCCCAGCCGGCGTTTGCTGCGCACCACCGGCTCCAGCACGACCACTTCGCCGCCGGGCAGCTCGATGCGGGTGGGCGCCTTGATGTCCGGACTGATGGAGCCGATGCGCACGTTCAACCCGGCCATGTGGAAGATCCGCTTGAGCTGGGCCAGGTTGCTCAGGTAAGCGGTGTTGCGGGTGTGTTCCGGTATCACCAGCAGGTTCTTGGCTTCCGGGCAGATCTTCTCGATCGCGGCCATCGCCGACTGCACGGCCAGCGGCAGCATCTCCGGTGTGAGGTTGTTCCAGCCGCCGGGATACAGGTTGGTGTCCACCGGCGCGAGCTTGAAGCCGGCGTTGCGGATGTCCACCGAACAATAGAAGGGCGGGGTGTGCTCCATCCACTCCAGGCGGAACCAGCGTTCGATCGCCGGCATGGAGTCGAGGACGCGCTGCTCGAGTTCGTTGATGGACCCGGTCAGCGCGGTGATGAGATGGGGAACCATGCGGGCCTTGTCGTGCTATTGGGATACGGTCCCAGATTGTAGGGATGTAGGGGCGAAGCGCCGCCTTGCAAGGCGGCGGCGCTCAGGCCAGTCGCGCCAGCGGCAGGTTGACCAGCAGGTTCTGCGGCTTGAGCTTCAGTCGTCGCCCGACGTCCATGGCCAGGGCCAGGTACACCGGGCTGCCGGCGATTTCGGGGCGCATCCGCTGCGGCTGCTCGAATTCCAGGCTGAACAAACACAACAGCGACGCCATCCGCTCGGCACTCACGTCCCGTCTCTGGTACAGGTCGTTCAACACCGAGCTGGCCTGCGCATCCAGGCCGACATGCCAGACCCACCGCTCGTCGTCGATCTCGCGCTCCACTGCAATGCGTACTTCGGTCCCCAGGAGGTGCCGGACCCAGCGCTCCAACACACGGCAGAGCGCGTCCAGCGCCGGCTCGCCGTGGTTGAGGCAGACGACCAGGTCATGGTTCTGGTCGCGCTCCCAATAGGTCTCGGCGTTTCCGGAGCGCATCACGTCGAGTTCGGCGCTGCGCAGCGGTGCTCCGCCTTGCTTCAACAATTCGCCCAGGGTACCGAAGTGCGGCGAGACCGCCTGCCGATCGACGGTCTCCTCGTCGGCTGCCATCACCCGGCCATCGTCCTGCACCGCGATGCGCTGGGTGCGATACAGCATTTCGGCGGCACGGGCCTGCATCGCGGTTGCCTGGCCGCCCAGGACGTGGCGCAGCAGCACCTGGGTGAGCCGATGCACGAACACCGGCGGCACATCGACGCCCTCGCCCTGGAACAACCCCAGGTAACTGCCCTCCAGGGTGGGCCGGGCCAGCAGGCGCTGGCGGAACCGCAGCCAGATCGCATAGTTTTCGCGCGCGTCCACGTCTTGCAGTGCGGCCAGCTCGCGGGTGTCCACCTCGGCCCGGGGCTGGTCCAGCAGGCGCCGGTGCAACGCCAGCTCGCCGGCGCAGGATTGCGCGACCGGCGCCAGCTCCGGGCCGTCCATCAGGTTGCGCAGGAAGTCGTCGGTGACGATGAGCTGGCCGCCCGCATCCTGGGCCAGCAGGTTGTAGCCGCAATGCGGCCAGAAGTCGCGCATCTAGCTGCGAATCTCACCCTGGCCGAGGACCACCCACTTGAGCGAAGTGAGGCCTTCCAGGCCGACCGGGCCGCGGGCGTGGAACTTGTCGGTGCTGATGCCGATCTCGGCGCCCAGGCCGTATTCGAAGCCGTCCGCGAAGCGGGTGCTGGCATTGACCATGACGCTGGCGGAATCGACCTCGCGCAGGAAGCGCTGCGCATTCATGTGGTCGCGCGTGACGATGGCGTCGGTGTGATGGCTGCCGTACCGATTGATGTGCGCGATCGCCTCATCGAGCCCGGCCACCACCTTGACGCTGATGATGGGCGCGAGGTATTCCTCCGACCAGTCCTGCTCGCTCGCGTGCCTGACGTTGGCCCCCGGCACGCCGGCCAGGATGGCCCGCGCCTCGGCGTCGCAGCGCATCTCGACGTTCTTGGTCGCATAGACCGTGCCGATCAGCGGCAGGAATTCCTCGGCCATACCGCGGGCGACGACCAGGCCCTCGGCGGCATTGCAAGGGCTGTACTTCTGGGTCTTGGCGTTGTCGGCCAGTTGCACCGCCATCTCCACGTCGCAGGGATCGTCCACGTAGACATGGCAATTTCCGTCGAGGTGTTTGATCACCGGAACCCGGGCATCGCGGCTGATGCGCTCGATCAGGCCCTTGCCGCCGCGCGGGATGATCACGTCCACGAACTGCGGCATGGCGATCAGCTGGGCTACCGCTTCACGATCCACCGTCTGCACCAGTTGCACCGCCTCCTGCGGCAGGCCGGCCTGCCCCAAAGCCTGCTGCACCAGCCGGGCCAGGGCCTGGTTGGATGCGATGGCTTCCGAGCCGCCGCGCAGGATGCAGGCATTGCCGCTCTTGATCGACAGGCTGGCGGCCTCGATGGTGACGTTGGGACGGCTCTCGTAGATCATGCCGAACACGCCGATCGGCACGCGCATCTGCCCGACGCGAATGCCGCTGGGCTGCTGCTTCAGGCTGGTGACCTCGCCCACGATGTCGGGCATGGCGGCGAGCTGGTCGCAGCCCAGCGCCACGGTCTCGATGATCGCGGCCGTGAGCTTGAGGCGGTCGACCATTGGCGCTGCCAGCCCCGCCGCGACGGCGCGCGCCAGGTCGACCGCGTTGTCGGTTTGCAGCGCCTGCACATTGGCGCGCAACAGGCCCGCCAGGGCACGCAGCGCGCGGTTGCGGGTGGCGGTATCCGAGCGCGCCATCTCGGCCGACGCCTCACGCGCGCGCAGACCCAGCGTTTGCATGTACTCGGCGACGTTCAGCGCATTCATGGCGCGATTATCCCCTCGCCCGCCGGCGTAGCGCTAGGTTGGGGACATTGACGGTGCAGCGCCACTCGCCGGGGACTTGCGCTCGGCCGCGACGACCGGAGCGCATTCGCGGCACAGGGCGAACGCCAGCCGATGCAGCGCCTGCCAGCCGTCGGACGGCCAGTCGGGCACCTTCAGGCCCTTGACGATGCCGTCCACCAGGTGCGCCGAATGCAGCAGGTTGTCCAGGGTGGTTGCGGTCAAGCGCGGCAGCACGCGCTCGAACAGCCGCTCCTTCAGGCCCCAGACCCGCTGCTCGCGCAGCGCCATCGGCAGCGGCCTCCCAGCCGCCATCGCGTCCTTCACCCGTTTCAATGCGCGGATGTCCTCGGCCAGGGTGTAGTGCACCAGCACTTCGGCCTCGCCCTCGGCCCGCAAGCCGTCCAGCATGCGCTGCACCCGCGCCGCCTGGCCGGCCAGCACCGCTTCCGAGAGCTTGAACACGTCGTAACGCGCGACATTGAGCACCGCGCCTTCGACCTGGGCGAAGCTCAATTCGCCGGCGGGATAGAGCAGCGCCAGCTTCTGGATTTCCTGATGGGCCGCCAGCAGGTTGCCCTCGATCCGGTCGGCGAAGAACTGCAGCGTGCGCTGCCCCTCCTCGCCGCTCATCACCCGCTGGGTTTGCTGCGCCAGGCGTTGCGCGATCCAGGACCCCAACGCCGCACGCTCGACCGGCTCGACCTGGATGGTCACGCCATGGCTTTCCAGCGCGCCGAACCAGGCGCCGGTGCGGGTCGCCTTGTCCAGCCGGGGCAACAGCACCAGCGTGAGGGTGCCCTCGTTGCCCACGGCGCTTTCGGCCAGCTGCTGCAAGGCCGGGCTGCCGTCCTTGCCCGGCTTGCCCGAGGGAATGCGGATCTCGACGATCTGCCGCTCGGCGAACAGGCTGAGCGACCCGCCAGCAGCGAGGACCTCGCTCCAGTCGAAATGCGCGCCGGCCACGGTGTGCACCGTGCGCTCGGTGTAGCCCTGGGCCCGCGCGGCGGCGCGGATGGCGTCAGCCGCTTCCTGGATCAGCAGGGGCTCGTCGCCATGCACCGCGTAGAGCGACCTCAGTCCCCGTTGCAGGTGTTGGCTCAGTTGGGCGGCGGCAAGCTGCATGGGACGAGTTTAAAGCCGCGGCAATCCGTACCACCGGCGGCTGCTTCCACTTCGCGAACTGCCCGGCGAGCGGGCCTCAGGTCGCCAACTCGGCAACGGCTTCAGTGGCCTTCGAGGTGGCCAAGCCGCCTGGGGCCAAGCCGAGCTCGGCGCGCTTGTCCAGCACGACCCGGCGGAAGACGGCGACGGCGCGGTCGATCAGCGGCCGCGTGATCGTCAGCGGCGGCGCGAAGCGGATCACCGTCTCGTGGGTCTCCTTGGACAGCACACCGTGCGCTGCCAGCCGCTCGACCAACTCGCGCGCCGTGGCATAGGCCGGTTCAATGTCGACGCCGGCCCACAACCCGCGGCCGCGCACGGCGCGGATCAGCGGGCCGCCTTCGGCCATCACGTCGCGCAATTTGGCGAGCAGGTACTCGCCCTGTTCCGCGCTGCGGGCCACCAGCTGTTCGTCCTCGATCACCTGCAAGGCTTCCAGCGCCACGGCGGCGGCCAGGGCGTTGCCGCCGAAGGTGGAGCCGTGGCTGCCGGGATCAAACACGTTCATCACCCAGTCGTCGGCCAGGAAGGCGCTGACTGGCAACAGCCCGCCACCCAGCGCCTTGCCCAGGATCAGCGCATCGGGGCGGATGCCTTCGTGCTCGAATGCGAACCAGCGCCCGGTGCGGCCCAGGCCCGATTGCACTTCGTCGATGATCAGCAGCATGTTGTTGCGGCTGCACCATTCGCGCAGTTCCGCGAAGAAGCCCGGCGGGGGAACGATCACGCCGGCCTCGCCCTGGATCGGTTCGACCAGGACCGCGCAGCTGTTGGGATGGGTCGCCGCCCGCACGCTGGCCATGTCGCCGAAGTCGAAGTGCGCGAAGCCGGGCGCGAACGGCCCGAAACCGGAGCGGTAGTCGGCCTCGCTCGAGAATCCGATGATGGTGCTGGTGCGGCCGTGGAAGTTGCCGCGCGCCACCAGGATCTCGGCCTGGCCTTCGGCGATGCCCTTGACCCGGTGGCCCCAGCGCCGCGCGCACTTGATCGCGGTTTCCACCGCCTCGGCGCCGGTGTTCATCGGCAGCGCGCGCTCGAAGCCGGTCACCGCGCACAGCTTTTCCAGGAACGGACCCAGCGTGGTGCCGTGATAGGCGCGCGAAGTGACCGCCACCCGTTCCAGCTGGCGCTGGGCGGCGGCAACGACGCGGGGATGGAGATGGCCGTGGCTGACGGCGGAATACGCGCTCATCATGTCGACGTATTCGCGGCCCTCGACGTCCCAGACCAGGCAGTCGCGCGCGCGGTCGACGACCACCGGCACCGGCCGGTAGTTCTTGGCGCCGAAACGCGCTTCCTTGGCCACGAACGCCTCGGTGGTGCAAGCGCCGGGATGGAGTTCGGAGGTGGTGCTGGCGTCCATGATCGGTCCCTTCTGGTTGAGTCCCAGTCTAGGGCCGACAGCGCTGCGGCCGGCGTGAATCCAGGCCCCGGGCACGGCGGCAACCGCATCAATTCCAGCGAGGCGCTTCCGAAACGGAAGTGACGTCGGACGGCGCTGAATCGCGGCGTCAGCCTCAGCGCCGGCGCGTTGTGGTTCCCGGCAGTGGAAAGCCGGCGAACTCCTTGATCGTCTGCAGTTCGATGTTGGTGACGATCTTCTCGACGCCGAGCGTCGCGTCGTCCAGCCAGCTGTTGATCAGGCTGTGGTAGTGATCCAGGTGCGGGCAGGCGATGCGCACCAGGTAGTCGTAGCGGCCGCTGACCACATGGCAGGACACCACCTCGGGCGCCGCGGCCATCTTCCGTTCGAAACGCTGCACCGAGGACTGGCGCTGGTCCTTGAGCGCGATCTCGGCGAAGACACAGACCTGTTCGCCCAGCGCCCGCCGGCTGACGAGGGCGCGATAGCCCTCGATGAGCCCCTGCTCCTCGAGCTTGCGCACGCGGTTCAGCGTGGCGCGCGCCGACAGGTGGATCGCTTCGGACAGCGACTGGATCGTGGCGCGGCCGTCGCGCTGCAGGGCATCGAGCAGCGTGAGGTCGGCGCGGTCCAGCTCCATAAGACTAGATGGACTTGACTGCGGCCAGCCGCTGCAATAGTTGTCGCACGATGTCGCTTTGCATGTCGCGGTACAGCAGGCCCTCCTCGCCCTCCTTCGACAGGGCGGCCGTTTCGTTGTAGCTGATGTCGCGCTGCTGCAGCAGTTCGGTCTCGGGAATCAGTTCCTTGCCCTGCGGCGTGCGCAGCTTGAACTTGACCCGGGTGCGCAGCTGGAACTCGCGCACCTGGCCGCTGGTGTTCAGGCCGACCACCACCTTCTCGCGCTGGTCGGCCAGCACGTCCAGGATCACCTGTGCCGAGTTGGCCTGGATGTCGCCAAGCACGGCCACCTTGCCGGCAGAAGCGATGCTGCGCTTGAGCTCCTGGCCCAGCGCCGACTCGGGCGCGACCGCAACGTAGATCGTCGTGAAGGCGAAGTCGGGCGCCCGGCGCAGCTGGAAGCCGCAGCCGGCCAGCACGACGGGGGCGGCTACGGCGCCAAGCAGCAAGGTGCGCCGCAGCGCGTGAGGCGAGGTCGCGGGCAGGCGGGCATCCATGCTCAAAGCACCACGTTGACCAGCCGGCCGGGCACCACGATCACCTTCTTGGGCTGGGCGTCGCCCGCATGCTTGGCAAAATCGGCGCTGGCCAGGGCCAGCTTCTCAATCTCGTGGCGCGAGGCATGGGCCGGCACCCGCACCGCGCCGCGGTGCTTGCCGTTGATTTGCAGCACCAGCTCGATCTCGTCCTGCACCAGGGCCTTTTCGTCCACCTTGGGCCAGGGCGCGTCAAGCAATTCGCCCTGGTCCCTGGCGTAATGCAGCGCGTGCCACAGTTCGTGCGCGATGTGCGGGGTCACCGGGTACAGCACGCGCAGCAGGATGCCGAAACCTTCGCGCACGGCCGCATAGTCGCCGGGTTCGCTCTTCAGCGCCGCTGGGGCGTCAGCCCCGAGCGTGGGGGCCCAATTTCCCTTGAAATCTTCCAGCGCATTCAGCAGCTTCATCGCGCCGGACACCACGGTGTTGTACTGCATGCGCTGATAGTCGTAGTCGACCTGCTTGAGCACGGTGTGGACGTCGAAGCGCAAGGCCTTGCCCTGCTTGCCGATGCCGGCCAACTTGCCGGCGCCTTGGTCGCCGGCAGCCGCCAGCCTGTGCCCGAAGTTCCAGACCCGCTTCATGAAGCGGAAGGAGCCCTCGAGCGCCGCGTCGTTCCATTCCAGCGTCGCCTCCGGCGGCGCGGTGAACATGGTGTACAGGCGCGCGGTATCGGCGCCGTATTTCTCGATCAGGTCCTGCGGGTCGACGCCGTTGTTCTTGGACTTGGACATCGTGGTCCAGCCCTCGTAGGCGACCGGCAGGCCGTCGGCCTTGGCCGTGGCCGAGATCACCTTGGCGTGCTCGTCGCGCAGGATGTCCAGGTCGTGGGCCCAGAAGTACTGCTTGCCCGCCTTGTCGCCGGCGCGCACGAAAGCCTCGTTCAGCACCATGCCCTGGGTCAGCAGCTTGGTGAAAGGCTCGTCGGCCTGGACCAGGCCGAAGTCGCGCATGACCTTGGTCCAGAACCGCGCATACAGCAGGTGCAGGATCGCGTGCTCGATGCCGCCGATGTACTGGTCCATCGGCATCCAGTACGCCGCGCCCTCGCCCACCATGGCCTCGTCGTTCTTCGGGTCGCAGTAGCGCATGTAGTACCAGGACGAGTCGACGAAAGTGTCCATGGTGTCGGTCTCGCGCCGCCCGTCCTTGCCGCAGACCGGGCACTTGGCATTGACGAAATCGGCGCGCTTGTTCAGCGGATTGCCCGATCCGTCGGGCACGCAGTCCAGCGGCAGCACCACCGGAAGGTCGCGCTCGGGCACCGGCACCGCGCCGTGCTCGTCGCAATGGATGATCGGGATCGGCGTGCCCCAGTAGCGCTGCCGGCTGATGCCCCAGTCGCGCAACCGCCAGGTGGTCTGCTTGTCGCCCAGGCCCTTTTGCTTCAGCGCGTGGGCAATCGCCCGCACCGCGTCCGGGTAGCTGAAGCCGCTGTAGATATCCGAGTTGATCGTGACGCCGCGCTCCTTGTCGGCGTACCAGTCCTGCCACTGCCTGTAGTCGTAGTGCTCGCCGTCGACGTGGACCACCTGCAGGATCGGCAGGTTGTATTTCAGCGCGAAGGTGAAGTCGCGCTCGTCGTGGCCCGGCACGCCCATCACCGCGCCGTCGCCATAGCCCATCAGCACGTAGTTGCCGACCCACACGTCGATCGGCTCCCCGGTCAGCGGGTGGAACACCACCAGCCCGGTGGGCATCCCTTCCTTTTCGCGCAGTGCCAGCTCGGCCTCGGTGGTGCCGCCCTTCTTGCACTCCTCGATGAAACTGGCCAGCCTGGCGTTGGTTCGCGCCGCGTGCGCAGCCAGCGGATGCTCGGGCGCCACCGCGCAGAATGTCACGCCCATGATGGTGTCGGCGCGGGTGGTGAACACGTTCATGCGGCCGTCGCCGATCAGCTTTCCCTCGAAATCGCGGATGCCGTGGGTGAAGGCGAAGCGCACGCCCTCGCTCTTGCCGATCCAGTTCTCCTGCATCAGCTTGACCCGCTCCGGCCAGCCCGGCAGCCGGTTGCGCACGTGGTCCAGCAGCTCCTCGGCGTAGTCGGTGATCTTCAGGTAGTAGCCCGGGATCTCGCGCTTTTCGACCTCGGCGCCGGTGCGCCAGCCCTTGCCGTCGATCACCTGCTCGTTGGCCAGCACGGTCTGGTCCACCGGGTCCCAGTTCACCACCTGGGTCTTGCGGTAGGCGATGCCCTTTTCCAGCATCTTCAGGAACAGCCACTGGTTCCACTTGTAGTAAGAGGGGTCGCAGGTGGCGACCTCGCGCGACCAGTCGATCGCCAGCCCCATCGCCTGCATCTGCTGCTTCATGTAGGCGATGTTGTCGTAGGTCCACTTGGCGGGTGGCACCTTGTTCTTCAGCGCCGCGTTTTCCGCCGGCAGGCCGAACGCGTCCCAGCCCATGGGCATCAGCACGTTGTAGCCGTTCATGCGCAGATAGCGCGCGAGCATGTCGTTGATGGTGTAGTTGCGCACGTGTCCCATGTGCAGCTTGCCGCTGGGATAGGGCAGCATCGAGCAGGCATAGAACTTTTTCTTGCGCGCGTCCTCGGTCACCCGGTAGGCGTCGCGCGCGTTCCAGGACGCCTGCGCGGCACGCTCGACCTCTGAAGGGTTGTATTTCTCTTGCATATGGGGGGTGCCGGAGGATAGGCCCGGCCTGAAGGGATTTTACGGGCGCGCTAGCGCGCCGGCTCGCCGGGGTCGGCCACGAAGCCGATGCGGTTCAACCCGGCCTTCTGCGCCGCGCCCATGATCTCGACCACCCGCCCATAGGGCACGGCCTGGTCGGCCCGCAGGTGAATCTCGGTCTCCGGGTTGCGCTGCGCGGCCTGGGTCAGCCGCTCGACCAGCGCCTGCGGGCTGATGGCCTGCTCGTCCAGGTAAGTGGCGCCCGAGCGATCCAGCACCACGGTGACGAAGGCCGGCGCGTCATTGGGCTTGGCGGCGTCGGTGCGCGGCAGGTCGAGCCGGATCGAGCTGGCGAGCAAAGGCGCCGTGATGATGAAGATCACCACCAGCACCAGCATGACGTCGACCAGCGGCGTCATGTTGATGTCGCTCATGGGCTGGGGGCCCTGGGTGCGCTGCAGCCGGCCGAAAGTCAAAAGACCCCCACGCTTGCGGCTGCAGCCGAGGCGCACTGGCAGAGTCCGGCCGCGCTCATGGGGTGCCCACCGGTCCGACCGGATGAGTCATCAGTTCGCGCAGGTCGCGGGCGAAGCCCTCAAGATCGGCCTCGATGCGGCCGATCAGCCGGCCATACACGTTGTAACCGAGCACTGCGGGAATCGCGACTGCGAGCCCGGCAGCCGTCATGATCAGGGATTCACCGACGGGGCCCGCCACTTTGTCAATCGAGATCTGGCCCGCGGCGGCGATTCCGGTCAGCGCGTGATAGATGCCCCAGACGGTGCCCAGCAGCCCCACGAACGGCGCGGTGGAGCCGACGGTGGCCAGCAGCACCTGGCCGAACTGCAGTTTGTCCAGCACCCCGTGCAGGGCATCGCGCAGGACCCGGGTCAGCTGTTGCGCGCGATCCCCCGCGGCCGCCAGCGATCCCTGCGCCTGGACCTGGGTCGCGGCGATCAGCGGCAGCACCAGGGCCTGACGGTCGAACGCCCCGACTCGCTGCTGGCCCTCGCCGACCGACGGCGACTGCCAGAAGATCGCGGTGCTGCGGCCAACGTCGCGGCTGGCGCGTCGCAACAGCCAGGCCTTCCACAGGATCACAACCCAGCTGGCCACCGACATGGCCAGCAGCAGCGCGGCCACGGCCCTGGTCACGGCGTCGCCCTGCGCAAACAGTTCAAAAAGACTCATTGGCCCCCTTCCACCTCAGCCCGCCAGCCGCGCATTCCCGCGGCGGCCGCGGGAAATGGCGCCCGCTCATCTCAGGCC
>JAAOZX010000003.1 GCA_012274225.1 Comamonadaceae bacterium
GCACGCCCTGCAGCCGATCATGAAGGACGACCCGATCGGCGCGCACTTCGAGGCGCCGCGGTTGGCCATCGTCGCGATCATCCTGCTGGCGGCCATCGGCGCCAACATCTACTTCAATCTGCGGGCGCCCGAGGTACTCAACCACTTTCCGGTGATCGGGGTTGCGGTGTGGGTGGCGATCATCGCCACCGCTCCCTGGAGGCGGCCCACCTGGAGCCTCCTGCCTGCCGCTTTCCGCGGCAGCGTTTTCCTGCTGTCCCTGGTCATGTGTGCCGCGTTGATGCCGGTGCAGCACCTTCCGGCCGCATCGTGGCAGTCGGCTTTCGGCCTGGGCTTCATCAGCGCGGTGTTCGACAATATCCCGCTCACGGCGCTGGCACTGCGGCAGGGCGGATATGACTGGGGCTTCGTGGCCTATGCCGTCGGGTTCGGCGGCTCCATGATCTGGTTCGGATCCTCGGCCGGCGTGGCCCTGTCCAACATGTACCCGCAGGCGCGCTCGGTCGGCGCCTGGATCAAGGGCGGCTGGCATGTCACACTGGCCTATGTGGTCGGCTTCTTTGTGCTGCTCGCGGTGCTGGGCTGGCATCCGGACGCGCCCTCGGGACGCATGGCTCCCGCGGCAGCGACCCATTCGACAACCCAGCAGGAAGGCGGGGCCAAGCCCTGAAACACACGATGAAGAAGAAGATTTTGGTTGCGCGCGCGGTTTTCCCCGAGGTTCTGGCCCGGCTCGAGCAGCACTTCGAAGTGGCGTCCAACCAGCAGGACGAACCCTTGACTGCGGCGCAGCTCGCGGACCAGCTGCGTGACAAGGAAGGCGCGTTCACCACCGGCGGCGAGCGGATCGACGCTCAACTGCTGGCAGCGGCGCCGGCATTGAAGATCTGCGCCAACATGGCGGTGGGCTACAACAACTTCGACCTCCCGGCCATGACGGCGCGCGGCGTGCTCGGCACCAACACACCGGACGTGCTGACGGAAACCACTGCCGATTTCGGCTTCGCGCTGTTGATGGCGACCGCCCGCCGTGTCACCGAGAGCGAGCATTTCCTGCGCGCCGGCAAGTGGCAGCGCTGGAGCTACGACATGTTCGCCGGTTCCGATGTGCACGGCACCACCCTGGGCATCCTGGGCATGGGCCGAATCGGCCAGGGCATCGCCCGCCGCGGTGCCCACGGCTTTGGAATGGCGGTGATCTACCACAACCGCTCCCGGCTGCCGGCCGCAACCGAGGCGCAGTGCAAGGCCCGGTATGTGAGCAAGGAGGAACTGCTGCGAACGGCAGACCACCTGGTGCTGGTGCTGCCGTACTCGCCGGAATCGCACCACGCGATCGGCGCGGCAGAACTGGCGCTGATGAAGCCCACCGCCAACCTGATCAACATTGCCCGCGGCGGCATCGTCGACGATGCCGCCTTGGCCGCGGCCTTGCGCGCCAGGACCATTGCCGCGGCGGGGCTGGATGTCTATGAAGGCGAACCCAAGCTCCATCCGGACCTGCTGACGGTGCCCAATGTCGTGCTCACGCCGCACATCGCGAGTTCGACGGTTCCGACCCGCCGGGCCATGGCCGACCTGGCGGCGGACAATCTGATCGGCTTCCTGGTAAACGGGAAGCCGCTGACACCCCTCAATCCCGAGGTTCTGGCCAAGGGACGGTGATTGGAACCCTGGTTCATCATTGGCCTGGCCGTTGCCAACCTGCTGCTGCTCGTCGTGCTGCTGCTGCGCAAGCCGGCGGACGGCGCTCGTGCCGAGCTGCTCGCCGCCAACGAGCGGCTGGAGCGCGAGCTGCGGCGCGAGATCAGCGAGTCGTCGCGCGGCACCCGCACCGAGCTGACCCATACGCTGGCGACCTTCCAGGACGCGCTGGTCAAGCAGGGCGCGGAAGCCACCCGCACGCAGAACAGCCAGATCGACGCGTTCGGGCAGCAGCTCACCCTGCTGCAACAGACGCTCTCCGACACCTTGTCGCTGCAGCTGCAGAACCTGAGCGAGTCCAACGGCCGGCGTCTGGCCGAAGTCAGGGGCACGCTCGACGCCCAGCTGGCCCTGCTGCAGCAGACCAATAGCGACAAGCTCGACGAGATGCGCAGGACCGTCGACGAGAAGCTGCAGACCACGCTGGAAACCCGGCTCGGCGAAAGTTTCAAGCAGGTCGCCGACCGGCTGGAGCAGGTTCACAAGGGACTGGGCGAGATGCAGACGCTGGCCCAGGGCGTGGGCGATCTGCAACGGGTGCTGACCAACGTCAAGAGCCGCGGCATCTTCGGCGAGGTGCAGCTCGAAGCCCTGCTCGAGCAAGTGCTGACGCCGGATCAGTATGCCCGGCAGGTCGAGACCAAGCCACGCAGCAACCAGCGGGTGGACTTCGCGATCCGGTTTCCGGGGCGCAGCAGCGACGGCATCCCGGTCTGGCTGCCGGTCGACGCCAAGTTCCCGCGCGACGACTACGAACGGCTGCTGGATGCGCAAGACCGCGCCGACCCCGCCGCAGCCGATATCGCGGCCCGCGCGCTGGAGTCGCGCATCCGGGTGGAAGCCAAGTCGATCTGCGAGTCCTATCTTTGTCCGCCGCACACCACCGATTTCGCCATCCTGTTCCTGCCGGTCGAAAGCCTGTTCGCCGAAGTGCTGCGGCGGCCCGGCCTGATGGACAGCCTGCAGCGCGACTACCGCGTCACCCTGGCTGGACCCACCACGCTGCTGGCCATGCTCAACAGCCTGCACATGGGCTTCCGCACGCTGGCACTGGAACAACAGGCTTCCGAGGTCTGGAAGGTGCTGGGTGCCGTCAAGACCGAGTTCGAGCGTTATGGCGGCTGGGTCGAGAAGATCCGCGAGCAGGTCCGCAAGGCCTCCGACACGCTGGAAGTCGCCCAGACCCGCACCAACCAGATGCGACGCGCGTTGAAGGTGGTCGAGGCGCTGCCGGAAGCGCAGGCGCAGGCGCTGCTGCCGCCATTGGCCGAAGGGGACGAAGCGCTTTCATGACCGGGGGCCTGAATCCCGCGTTGGCGCGGCTCATCGCGGGCCATGTCTTCCTGCAGGCCTGCATGGCCGGCACCCGCATGGCCGCGCCGCTGCTGGCGCTGAGCGACGGCCGTAGCGAGGCAGCGGTTGGCGTCCTGCTCGCGCTTTTTGCATTGACCCAGGTTTTCCTGGCCCTGCCGGCGGGACGTTATGCCGATCGCCACGGCCTGCGGCGTCCCCTCGGCTACAGCGTCGTTGCGGCGATGACGGGGGCAGGCCTGGCCGCCGCCTTCCCCATTTTCCCGGTGTTGTGTGTCAGTGCCTTGCTGACCGGCGGCGCGACCGGTGCCGCATCGATTGCGCTGCAGCGCCACGTCGGGCGGGCGGCCGATACCCCGACCCAGCTGAAGCAGGTCTTTTCGTGGCTGGCCATCGGACCGGCGGTGTCCAACTTCCTGGGCCCGTTCACGGCGGGCCTGGTGATCGATCACGGCGGCTACCGGCTGGCCTTCCTGGTGTTGGCCCTGCTGCCGCTGGTGTGCTGGTTCTGGGTGCGCACGGTGCACGAACTGCCGCCGGTGGTCGCGCCGCCCCGGCAGAAGAAGGCCCGGGCCTGGGACCTGTTCGCCGACCCGCTGTTCCGGCGGCTGCTGCTGGTGAACTGGTTCCTGTCTTCGTGCTGGGATGTCCACACCTTCGTGGTGCCGGTGCTGGGCCACGAGCGCGGCATCTCGGCATCGGTCATCGGCACCATTTTGGGCGGCTTTGCGGTGGCCGCGGCCCTGGTCCGGGTGGTCATGCCGCTGCTGGCCGCGCAGTTGCGCGAATGGGTCGTGATTGCGACGGCGATGGGGGCCACCGCGACGGTCTTCGCCGTCTATCCCCTGGTGCACACGCCGCTGGCGATGGGCGTGTGCTCGGTGCTGCTGGGCATCAGCCTGGGCTCGGTGCAACCGATGGTGATGAGCATGTTGCACCAGATCACGCCCGAGCATCGCCACGGGGAGGCCGTCGCCATGCGGATCATGGCGATCAACGCCTCCAGCGTGACGATGCCGATCCTGTTCGGCCTGGCCGGCAGCGTGATCGGTATTTCATGGGTGTTCTGGATCGTCGGCGGCATGGTCGCCGGCGGCATCCGGGTGGCCTTCCGGCTGGAAGCACCCGGCGCGGCTCATCACAAGCGGTAGAAGGCCTTGATGATGTCCCATGCCCCCTGGGCGTCATCGGCGTACTGGAACAGGTCGAGGTCGGCCGGCGCGATGACGCCTTCTTCGATCAGCACGTCGAAATTCACCAGCCGTTTCCAGTAGTCCGAGCCGAACAGCACGATCGGCACCTGCCGGGCCTTGCGGGTCTGCACCAGCGTGATCACTTCGAACAGTTCGTCCAGGGTTCCGAAGCCGCCGGGAAAGGCGACCAGTGCCTTGGCGCGCATCATGAAGTGCATCTTGCGCAGGGCAAAGTAATGGAACTTGAAGGACAGTGCCGGCGTGACATAGGGATTCGCGCTTTCCTCCATCGGCAGGGCGATGGACAGGCCCACGCTGATGCCGTCGCCCTCATAGGCGCCGCGGTTGGCGGCCTGCATGATTCCCGGCCCGCCGCCGGTGCAAATGAACAGCATGTCCGCCGGGTCCTTGCCCGTGCTGTAGCTGGCCACGAGATTGCCGAAGGCTCGCGCCTTCTCGTAATAGTGGGCATTGCGCGCCAGCGCCCGGGCCCGGAGGATCTGGGCCTCGTCACCGCCCGCCTCGGCGGCCACGACCAGCGCGGCGGCTTCCTCTTCGCTGCGAAAGCGGGCGCTGCCGAACACGACAATGGTGTTTTCGATGCCCATCGCCTGCTGCTCCAGGTCGGGCTTGAGCAGTTCGAGCTGGAAGCGGATGCCGCGGGTTTCGCGGCGCAGCAGGAACTCGGGGTCGGCAAACGCCAGCCGGCTGGCGTCGGGATCGAGCGGCAGCCCGGCATCGGAATGGGCCTGCAATGTCGCCCACGCGTCGGCCAGACGTCGGTCATGAATGTTGCGTGTGGATGCCATCGCGTGATTTTGAGGCCAATCGGCCGTGTTCTCCGTTATCCTTGGAGCCGAGGAATACTTTGGAGGGACTACGGTGGACGAGCCGACCTCGGTCTTTCACGTTCTGCTCGAGGGGCGCACGGTGGGTCCGTACGATCGCCGGACCATCGTCGGCATGCGCATCAAGAAGGCGCTGACCAGCGCCCATGTGCTGGTCAACGCGCGTGGCGCGCAACTCACGGTGGCCGAGCTCATCCAGGATCGTCCGGCGGCACCGTTCAACCCGAACCGCAGCGGCAGCTTTTCCAAGGTCCAGGCGACTTATTCGGCCAGCCTGATCGCAAGCCGGGGACGAGGCCTCGCAATTCCGCAATTCAGGGGCGAAGTCGAGGCGCGGGTTCAGGGCGAGGTGCTGCGCCTGGCCGGGCGCTGCCGACGGGCGCTGCGATGGAAGGACGAACGCGTCAAGATCCTCCTGGCGGATGTGGTTCATGCCCGGGTCCGGTCATCCCAGGTCGATTTGTGGC